>CAIPGK010000315.1 GCA_903864575.1 uncultured Chloroflexota bacterium | reverse complement strand
GCGGAGTTTTCCGGGTTTTCCGGCAATCTCGGAGGGTTGATGGCGCGCGCGGTCCGGGAGCGATGGATCGACGCCGGACCCCGGCCCGGCAAGCAGGGTGGCGCATACTGCGCGCATCTCCGGGGTGATGAGTCCCGCGTGTTGATGAACTTCACGCCGTCCTTTGACAGCGTTTCCACGCTCGCACATGAGATGGGCCATGCCTACCACAACGTATGTGCCGGCGGCCTGACTCCGCTCCAGCAATCAACGCCAATGACGCTGGCCGAGACCGCGAGCACGTTCTGCGAGACGCTCGTCTATGAGGCGCTTCTTCGCCAGTCGCGCGGCAGCGAGCGGGTTTTCATGCTGGACCAGTCGCTCCAGGGTTCGACGCAGATCGTTCTCGACATCATCAGCCGGTACGACTTCGAGCGGTCCGTATTCCACGCGCGGCAGGAGCGCGAACTGACCGTGGCGGAGTTGTGCGGGATGATGACCGCGGCGCAGCGTGGTACCTACGGCGATGGTCTAAATCCTGACTTCATGCATCCGTGGATGTGGGCGGTGAAAGGCCATTACTACGCGGACGGCGCGCCGTTCTACAACTTCCCGTACCTGTTCGGGCTCCTCTTTGGATTGGGTCTGTACGCCCGCTACCAGCAGGAGCCGGAGGGGTTCGTGCCGCGCTACGAAGCGTTGCTGCGGTCGACCGGCATGGCTGACGCGGCGACGCTTGCTGCTGGATTCGGCATCGATCTGCGTGACGGAGCGTTCTGGCGCGCCAGCCTTGCAACGATCATCAGCACGATCGACCGGTTCGACGCCGCGGTGGACGACATCCTCGCCTGACCCACCCGGTTCCCGGTCGTGCTACCGTCGGCTTGGCTCGGCTTTCGCGTCCCGGCCAACGAGTGCCTTCTTCGTTTGCGCGCCGCCGTAGGATTCGTCCAGCAGGTCGACCAGGTAGCGAACCTTGACAGTGCCGCCATTGCGGTCGAGCGATGCCTTCAACTGCATCGCGCATCCGGGGTTGGCGGTAATGACCTCCTCGGCGCTGGTCTCCATGACGTGGTGCGCCTTGCGGTCGCCGAGTTGCTCGGCCATCTCCGGGCGCAGGATGTTGTAGATGCCGGCGCTCCCACAACAGAGCGAGGACTCCTTCATCTCGATGAGATTGAGTCCCGGAACCGCCTTCAGGAGTTTGCGCGGTTGCGTGGTGATCCGCTGGGCATGGGCAAGGTGGCACGGTTCCTGGTAGGTGACGGTGCGCTCGACCCTGTGCGTCGGTGGAACAAGATCCTGCTCGGCGAGGTACTCCTGGACATCCTTGACGCGGGCCACGAACCGCTCCGCCCGCTTCGCATAGTCGGGATCGTCCTTCAGCAGGAAGTCGTATTCCTTGAGCGCCGCACCACATCCCGCGGCGGTGACGATGATCGTGCCGCCGCCTGCCCGCTCGAATGCGTCAATATTCTTCCGGGCGAGGACTCGGGCTTCCTCCATCATTCCGGCGTGGACGGCGAGAGCGCCGCAGCACTGCTGACGGACAGGTACGTCGACG
>CAIPGK010000314.1 GCA_903864575.1 uncultured Chloroflexota bacterium | reverse complement strand
GGTGTCGATGATGACGCCGATGAAAATGATGACAACGGCGGCGGCGGCGGCGGCGGCGGCGGCGGCGGTGACGACGGCGAGGACGGCGAGGACAGCGAGGACAGCGAAGACTAGTCCACTGTCGCCGACGCCCGGCATCAGGCGCTGAACCAGCGAGAGCGAACCGGCACGGCGGGGATGCGAGAGCGTCCCCGCCGCGGCGTGTCCGGGGTTGGTCACGGAGCAGGCGGGGAGAGCGTTGCGTCATGCACCGCGCCGAAACCCGCCACGTGGCGGAGGACGGGTTCGACCTGCCCCGGACAACCCGGCAACGCGGCCGATCGGCCCCCCGCCGGGAGCCAGTCGGGGTATGCTCCCCGCCTGCACCTGGCGGCCTCGACGCGGAGGGATCATGCGCGGCTTTCGCCGGCGACTGGGACACGCAGCGCGCGCGGCCACGGTCGTCGCCATCCTGATCTGGAGCGTGTTTCCCTTCTGGTGGGCGGTCGTTTCATCGCTGAAGCGACCGATCGACGGCTTCGATGCGGCCGTCATTCCGTTCGCGCAGTTTCACCCGACGCGCAGTCATTGGCGCGCCGAATGGGCCAACCTGTTCAACAGCGACGGGCTGGGGTACGCCCTCATCGGAGGGATGGCAGTGGCGCTTGGGGTGGTCGTGGTGTGCCTGCTGCTCGGGTTGCCTGCCGCGGTCGGATTGCTGCGGATGCGTCGCACGGGAGGGCCGGCAACCAGGACGCTCGGGCTGATCCTCGCGCCGCGCCTGCTGCCGCCGATCCTGCTCGCGCTGCCCTTCTTCCTGCTGGGCCGGGCATTCGGTTTGTACGACACGCGGATCTGGCTCGTGATGAACCAGTCGATTCTCGCGTTGCCGTTTGCGGCGGTCATCCTGCAGGAGGCGGTCCGCATGACGCCACGCGATCTCGTCGATGCCGCCCAACTGGATGGCGCGTCCTGTGCGAGGATCACCGTCGGCATCCTGCCGCCGATGATCGCTCCGTCGCTGGTCGCGGCGGCGGCGATCGCCTTCGCGATCAGCTGGGATGAGTACCTCTTCGCGGTCATGAATCACGCGCAGCGGGCCCTCACGCCCCCTGTCGCGATCATGCTGCTGGACAATCGCGACGGCATCCCCTTCGCCGATGTCGGAAGTCACCTCGCGCTGGTGCTGCTGCCGCCCGCGCTGCTCACGCTTGCCGTGCAGCGGTTCCTTGCCCGCGGCGTCGCGACCGGGGCGGTGCACGGCCAGTAAGGGGTCGCCGCGACCGATCGCTCGTCGGAGGCCGTCCCGGGGCGAGCGCCGGGGATGCTCACCCGAGCCTGCGCGGGCATCCATGGCGGCCAGACTCACGAGTCCCGGACGACGCGCTTGACTTTCCCCGAGCCCCTCGATAGGCTCCCGCGAACGACCGGTAACGTTGCCGGTAACGTTACCGCCACCGATTGGACGGAGCCAGGATGTCGCGCGCCGCCGCGCGTTCCACCATCATCGATGTCGCCCGCGCCGCGGGGGTGTCGGTTTCGACCGTCTCGCGGGTCATCAACGGCAAGGGCGAGGTGTCGGAGAAGACCGCGCTGGCCGTTCGCGGCGCGATGACCGAAGTCGGCTTCACGGCCAGCCCGGTCGCACGGTCGCTGGTTGGCGCGCGGACGAGGCTGATCGGCCTGCATGCCCGCAACATCGGCGACGATTACGTTTCCTCCGTGCTGCGGGGGGTCGCGCGGGCGGTCGAGGAGGCGGGGTACGGCCTGCTGCTCTTCGGCGGTTCGGCTGGCGACGAGAATCCCGCTGCCGGGCTGGTGACGACGCTGCCCGATGGCCTGCTGGTCATCTCCCCCGGTCTTGACGAGGAACCCGACCGCTGGCCCGATGATCGCCCGGTCGTTTTCGTCGAGCCGCGCTCCGCCGGCGTGCCGGGGGTGATGGCGGACAACGTGACGGGCGCGGCGGCGGCCATCGAACACCTGCTCGCGCTCGGCCATTGCCGGATCGGCATCGTCCGTGGACGGCCCGAGTTGAGCAGCAGCCGGGACCGGCTCGCCGGCTACGAGGCGGCGCTGGCATGGGCTGGCATCCCGATCGACCCGGACCTGATCGCGCCGGGGAACAACGACCGCGATTCGGGACTGGCCGCCGGGCGGCAGTTGCTCGCCCTGGCCGATCCTCCAACCGCTATCTTCGCCACCAACGACCTGGAAGCCGTCGGCGTGCTCACCGCCGCGCGCGATCTCGGGATTCCCGTGCCGAATGGGCTGTCGGTCGTCGGCTTCGACGACCAGCCGCCCGCCCAGCACACGGTCCCGGCGCTGACCACCATCCATCAACCGCTCGCCGAGATGGGCCGCCGCGCCGTGGCGATGCTGCTCGACTGGATCGCCGGGACGCCCCCGGCCGATCAGCCGGACGGCGCGCTCGTTATGCTGCCGACCCATCTCGTGATCCGGGACTCGGCTGGCCCCGCGCCCGCCAGCCTCGCCGCCGTGGATGGCGGCCGGGGCCTATCACCTTCGGCAGTGACGCGGCTCGACGCAGGACGCCGCGCCTGAGGGACCCGCCGGCGCCGAGGGCGACGCCGGTTCGACGATACGGTTTGCTGGGAGGTCGTGCAATGACGCAACGGGATCTTTCGGAACGGGCGCTTCGGTCGGCGCTCACCCGCCGCCGCTTCACCGCCGGGGCGCTCGGAACGGCTGCCGCGCTGGCGGGGCTGCACGGGCTGCGCTGGGAGGCGCTCCCTGCCGCCGCGCAGGACGCGATCGCGGGGGACATCGAGTTCTGGTTCCTCGCTGGCGCCGGCTTCCAGGCTGATGTCTTCAAGGACTCCGTGGCCCGCCTCGAGGCGGCCTACCCGGACGTCAAGGTCTCCATCCAGGAACTGCAGAATGACCCCTTCAAGACCAAGCTCGCCGTCGCGATGGGCAGCGATTCCCCGCCCGACGTGTGGCACACCTGGGGTGGCGGCGTGCTGCAGGAGTACGTGAAGGCCGGGGCCGTCAAGGACCTGACCGCGGACCTCGCCAAGGACGGCTGGGGCGAGACCTTCGCGCCCGCCGCGCTCGGCCTGATGCAGGCCGACGGCAAGACCTGGGGCGTTCCGCTCAACGTCTCGGGCGTCTTCTTTTACTACAACACCGAACTGTTCGAGCAGAACGGCTGGACCCCGCCCGCGACGTGGGATGAATTGACCGCGCTGATCGGCACGATCAAGGAGGCCGGGATCGTCCCGATCTCGCTGGCAAACAAGACCAAGTGGCCGGGCGCCTTCTATCTCAACTACATGGTCGAGCGGGTCGCCGGGGAGCAGTTTCTCGCCGACATCGTCTCCGGCGCGAAGACCTTCGAGGATCCGGCCTTCCTCGAGGCCTGCAAGCGAACCGCCGAGTTCGGCACGATGGGGGCGTTCCAGCCGGGCTTCAACGGCACGGACTACGACACCGGCGGCTCTCGCCAGCTGCTCTACTCCGGCAAGTCCGCGATGGAACTGATGGGCAACTGGCTCGTCCCCACCGCCGCGGGCGAGTCCCCGGGCTTCGAGGACAAGCTGGCCTTCTTCCCGATGCCGGTTCCTCCGGGCGGCGTCGGCGATCCCTCGTCGCTGATCGGCGGGGCGGGCCGCGCCTACGCGGTCTCCGAGAAGTCGAAGGCCCCGGCCGCGGCCGTCGAACTGCTCCGCTACCTGACGGATGACACGGTGCGCGACGCCTTCGCCGCGGGCGGCGAGGTTCCGGCGATGTCCGGCGCGACCATCGAGGACCCAGGCGCGAAGGCTGTGGCCGAGGCGATCGGCAAAGCCAGGCACCTGCAGCTCTACTGGGACCAGTTCCTGCCGCCCGCCCTCGGGCAGGCGCAACTCGACGTCTCGCAGGGGCTGCTCGGCGGCGACATGACCCCCGAACAGGGCGTGGCGATGATGGTCGAGGCCTTCAACAAGGCCAGCGAATAGGCTCACCGGCCGGGCGGGGGGGCGATCCCCCGCCCGGTCGCCCTTTCACCCGGCGGCGAGCGCGGACGAGGCACATGGCCATCCCTGTCTCCCAACCCATGCCCGGAAATGCCGCGCGGCCAACCTCGGGAGCGGCCTCGCGCGGCGGCCCGCGCTGGCCGAACTGGGCGACCATCGCCCTCTTCCTCGCGCCCGCGCTGGCGATCTACGGCGTCTTCGTGCTCTACCCGATCGTGCAGTCGCTCCGGTACAGCCTGTACGAGTGGTCGGGCATCAGCCCCGGCTTCGAGTTCGTCGGGCTGGAGAATTACCGGACCCTGCTCGGGGACCCGGTCTTCTGGAAGGCGCTGCGAAACAACGTCATCCTCGTCATCGCCTCCATCGCGATCCAGTTGCCGCTCGGGCTCGGGCTGGCGATGGTGCTGGAGGAGCGGTTGCGCGGCTGGCGCATCTTCCGCACCGTCTGGTTCCTGCCGCTGCTGATGAGCACGGTCGCGATCGGCCTGCTCTGGAACTACATCTATGATCCGACCTTCGGACTGCTGAACACGCTGCTGAACGCCGTCGGTCTCGACTCGTGGCAGCGTGGCTGGCTCGGCGAGCAGGAGACGGCCCTCGGCTCGGTCATCGCCGTCATCTGCTGGCAGTACATCCCCTTCTACATGGTGCTCTTCATCGCGGGACTGACGACCATCCCCGGCGATCTCGTCGAGGCGGCGCGGCTCGACGGCGCGTCGGGGTGGCGGCTCTTCCGCACCATCACCCTGCCGCTGCTGCGGCCCGTCATCCGCACGGCGGCGATCCTCTCGCTGATCGGCTCGTTGAAGTACTTCGATCTCATCTATGTGATGACCGGCGGCGGCCCCGGCGACGCCACCCAGTTGATGGCCACCTACATGTACAAGAACGCCTTCACCCAGTTCGACATGGGCTACGGCAGCGCGATCGCCGTCGCCCTCTTCCTGATCGCCTTCGTCATCACCGGGCTGGTGCTCTATCTCGACCAGTTCCGCGCCGGCCGGGAGGATTGACCGTGGCTGCCGAGGTTCAGACTCCCGTGGGTGCCTGCAATCCCGCGCCGAATCCGGGCGGTCGCATCGTGAAGCGGGCCCTGCTCTGGGTCGTGGCGCTCGCGGCGTTGCTGTTTGCCGGGACGCCCTTCGTCTTCATGATCGTCACCGCGTTGAAAAGCCAGGGCGAGTTCCTCTCCAACATGTGGGGGATGCCGCAGGGACTCCATCTCGAGAATTTCCGGCAGGTGCTGGAGGGCGGGTTCGCCCGCTACCTGCTGAACACCGCGCTCGTTTCCGCGGCGGCGGTGATCCTGACCCTGCTGGCGGCATCGCTCGCCGCCTACCCGCTCGCGCGGTTCCGGTTCCGGCTCGGCCGACCGATTTTCCTGCTCTTTCTCGCCGGGGCGATGATCCCGGTCCACGTGACCCTCATCCCGACCTTCATCCTCAGCCGGGACATCGGGCTGTACGACACCCGCTGGGCGCTGCTCGGGCCATACATCGGGTTCAACCTGCCGCTCGCGATCTTCATCCTGACCGAGTTCATGCGGCAGGTTCCCGCCGAACTGGAGGAGGCCGCGCTCGTCGACGGCGCCTCGTCGTGGGAGCGGTTTTCGCGGATCATGCTCCCGCTCACCGTTCCGGCGATGAGCACGGTCGGCATCTACTCCTTCATCTTCGTCTGGAACGAGTTCATCTTCGCGCTCGTTCTCATCTCCTCGCCGGAGAACATGACGATGCCGCTGGGGCTGATGCAGTTCTACGGGCAGTACCAGATCAACGTTCCCGGCATCATGGCCGCGCTCACGCTCGGGGCGTTCCCGGTCATCGCGCTCTACCTTGCCGCGCAGGAGCGGGTGGTGGCGGGGCTGGTCGCCGGGGCGCTCAAGGGCTGATCGGGGGAGGCCGGATTCACCGATCCACGCCCGGTTGGCCGGCGCGGAGTTTCGCGGGCGCGGGAGCATCGTCCCGGCCCATCACCAGCATGGGGAGATCGAGATGACCATTCCGTCGGGAACCGGCAAGCGCGCGTTGATTCTCGCGGGCGGCTGGGAAGGCCACGAACCCTTCCCCTGCGCCAACCTCTTCGCCGGCCTGCTGCGGGAGGCCGGGATGGAGGCGACCGTCAGCGACAGCCTGGACAGCCTGCTCGATGCGGACGCCCTCGCGGCGACCGACCTCATCGTGCCCATGTACACCATGAGCACGATCACCAGGGAGCAGGAGGCAGGACTGCTCGACGCGGTCGAAGCCGGCGCCGGGCTCGGAGGCTGGCATGGCGGCATGGGAGACGCCTTCCGCGACAACCCGGCCTACCAGTTCGCGACGGGAGGCCAGTGGGTCGCCCACCCGGGAAACATCATCGACTACACGGTCCAGATCACCCGCCCGGACGACCCGATCGTGGCGGGCCTTTCCCCCTTTGCCATGCACTCGGAGCAGTACTACATGCACGTCGACCCCTCAAACGAGGTGCTGGCGACGACGACCTTCGGCGGCGAGCACTGCGCCTGGATCGACGGCGTGGTGATGCCGGTCGCCTGGAAGCGCCGGTACGGCGCGGGCCGGGTCTTCTACTGCTCGCTCGGGCACGTTGCGAAGGATTTCGACGTGCCGGAAGCGCGCGAGATCGTGCGGCGCGGGCTGCTCTGGGCGGCGCGCTAGCGGCGGGCTTGTGGGCTCGCCGGCGTGTGGGTGTGCAGGCCGATGGGGTTTGCGGGCGGTGGCCGACCATCATCCCGTCATCTCGATGGACGAGGAATCTCCTGCGAAGGCAGCGAGTGGAGCGGCCAATCGTGCTGTGGGATGCCGGAACGAGTGGCTGCCGGCAATGCGGTCAGATTGGTGGGGCGGAAGCGACCTTCGGCCCCTCGAGGAGCGCGATTTCGATGACGACCGGAAACCTGGCTGACGCGACCCACAACCCCGTGCGCCCGCAATCCCGACACGATCCGGTGCGCGTCGCGCTGATCGGTTGCGGGTATATCAGCGAGATCTACCTGACCAATGCGCCGCGCTGGGGCAACATCGAGATCGTGAGGGTCGCGGACATCGTGCCGGAGAACGCGCGGCGGCGGGGGGAGCAGTTCGGCATCCCGGCCGCGACCGTGGAGGATGCGCTGGCCGATCCGGAGGTAGAGGTTGTGCTCAACCTGACGATCCCGGCGGCGCACGCGTCGGTCGCGCTCGCGGCGATCCGGGCCGGGAAGTCGGTCTACAACGAGAAACCGCTGGCCATCGACCTGGAGGACGGCAGGCGGATCGTGGCGGAGGCGCAAGCGGCCGGGGTGCTGGCCGGGTGCGCGCCGGACACGTTCCTCGGCGCAGGGCTGCAGACCGGGCGGGCATTGCTCGATTCCGGCGCGATCGGCGATCCGGTCGGGATGACGGGGTTCATGCTCACCCCCGGCCACGAGCGCTGGCATCCGAACCCGGACTTCTACTATCAGCCGGGCGGCGGCCCGATGCTGGACATGGGGCCGTACTACCTGACCGCGATGGTCAACCTGCTCGGCCCGATCGCGCGGGTCAGCGCGATGGCGCGCGCCAGTTTTCCGGAGCGGACGATCACCAGCGAGCCGCGCGCCGGCGAGCGCATCCCGGTGCAGGTCAACACCCACCACGCGGCGGTGCTGCAATTCGCTTCCGGGCCGATCGCGACGCTGGTGACGAGTTTCGACGCGACCCCCGGCGACACGCCAAATCTCGAGCTTTACGGCAGCGCGGGAACGATGCTGCTGCCCGATCCCAACACGTTCGGCGGCCCGGTGAAGGTGCGCGGCCGGGGCGAGCGGGAGTGGGAGGAGATGGCGGTCATTCGCCCCTGCGCCGACAACAGCCGGGGGCTCGGGCTGAGCGATCTGGCGGCCGCGCTGCGCGAGGGCCGCGCTCCCCGCGCCTCGGCGGACCTCGCGCTTCATGTGCTGGAGGCGATGCACGCGGTCGAGACGGCGAGCCGGGAAGGCCGCGCGGTGGAGATCGAAAGCCGTCCGGGTCGCCCGTCGCCGCTTCCTGCCTGAGGAGAGCGACGCACCTGCTTGACACGGTGCGGGACCCGGTGTATCCTGACAATGTCTACGGAATAAGTCGACATATTGGCGGGTCATCCCAAACCCACCCGCCTTGCTGACAACCCGGCCCGGCCGCATCGCCACTCCCCTCCCGAATGCGGCTGGAACGTCCCCCCGATCGAGCGACCTCCGGTTTCCCCAGAACCGGGGGTCGCTGCGTGTCAGGGGCAGGGGTCGCATCGCCCCCTGGTGGATGGTCGGCGGCGAGCATGACGTCGCCTACATGCGCCATCGTTCGGTCAATGGATTGACATGATCAGGGCGACTTGTAAGATGGTCGTTACGAACACTTGCCCAAAAATGACGGCGATTCACGTGACGCGCGCATCCTGGACATCGGATGCAGCAGGGACGATTGATCAACGGGGGAAGGGACACAGATGGATACTGAGCGATTCGACGCGATGCTTCGCGCGATGGGCCGAGGCGCGAACCGTCGCGCCACCGTTGCCGCACTGTTGTCGGGCCTCGTTGCCGCGCCTGTCGGTGCTCAGAGCAACCAGTCGGCAAGCCCGGAGGGAACCCGGCAAGGCAACGAGAACCGTTCCGGTCAGGTGTCGAAACCGGGCGGCGCGGACGACGGCGCTGGCAATCAGGGGAACCGTGAGACCAGGCGCAAGGAGCCGGGAGCGGGAGGCTCCGGCAAGAATGACGCTGAAGCTGGCTCCGCATCGCGGCCGGGATCGGCGGGCCCCTGCGGCGATGGCTCCGTCAAGCAGAACAGGTGCGCCACCAACGCCGATTGCTGCACCAACTTCTGCAATACCGGCGCGGGCCGCTGCCGCTGCAAGGCGACGGGCCTCGCGTGCGCGAGCTCGGTCGAGTGCTGTACAGGGACGTACTGTACGGAGGGAGTCTGCACCAGAGGCTCCGATCCCAATCCCCCTGCCCCGAAGAAGCGCGGTCCAACCGGGCCGACCGGTCCGGCTGGCGCGGATGGCCTGGTTGGCCCCACCGGCCCCGGAGGCTCGGGTGGTGGTGAAACAGGGCCGACGGGGCCAGCCGGGGCTGATGGCGCTGCCGGGGCGGATGGCGCTGCGGGGGCTGATGGCGCTGCCGGGGCGGATGGCGGGACGGGGCCGACGGGACCAGCCGGGGCGGATGGCGCTGCGGGGGCGG
>CAIPGK010000313.1 GCA_903864575.1 uncultured Chloroflexota bacterium | reverse complement strand
TTTACCGACAGCCTTGGCGCCAGCATCGGCATGGACGCAAGCCGCCAATGGGTCGAAGCTGGTTTCCGCTGCCTGCGGGAAGATCTCCCGGCGATGCTGGTCCTTGCCTCCGAGGCGCTGCGGCTGCCCGTTTTTCCCGAGCAGGAGGTCGAAAAGGTCCGCAAGGAGCTGCTGACCGGAATTCGCGAGTCCGAAAAGGACACCCGCGCGACGGCGGAACGCGGACTCCGCCGCATTCTTTTCCCCGCTCCTCATCCGTTCGGGCGAAGAACATCGGGTGATATGACCACTGTTCCCGGCATATCACGTGATGCGATGGTGGCCTACCAGCGACTACGATTCGGACCTGCCGGAGCGAGCATCGCAATTGTCGGCGGCATCGATCATTTTGCAGGCGCGGTCGAGGCGATCGACCGGGTATTCGGAGACTGGGCGTCCCAGAGTGAACGGGCCCCGGCGCTTCCCGGGATTCCGGGTCCGACCGGGGGCAGCGAACACGCGGAACTTGCCGGTAAGAGCCAGTCCGACCTGGCGATGGGGGTTCCGACCATCTCGCGCCTCCATCCCGATTACTACGCCCTCGAAATGGCGAATCTCATTCTCGGTCGCCTCGGTCTGATGGGTCGCCTTGGCGCCAATGTTCGGGACGTTCAAGGACTCGCCTATCACGTCTCGAGTTCCATCGACACCGGGAGGGAGGGCAGCATCTGGACGGCTCGTGCGGGCGTCGATCCAGGAAATGTCGATCGAGCGCGGGACTCCATCCTCGCCGAGTTGCGGCGCATCACGACCGAACCGGTGACCGAGGATGAGATCGCGGACGCGAAAAGCTTCCAGACCGGCATCCTGCCGTTGGCGCTCGAAACGAACGATGGCGTTGCCGGCATGCTGCTGACAATCGAGTATTACGGACTTGGACTCGATTACCTCGACCGGTACCCCGCGATCGTCGGCGCGCTCACTCGTGAGGACCTGCTTCGGGCCGCGTCGGAGCACATCGATCCCGAGCACATGGCGGTGTCGGTGGCAGGACCGCCACGTTCGTAACCCCTATTCTTCTTCGGGATGCGGCTTGAGGTAGACCAGGAATTCATTCGATCCGACCCGGAGCACACGCGTCACCGTGTAGCGAGTCCGGGTCGGGCGGTCATGGTAGATATCCCCCGCCTTGTACCGGCCGAGGCGCATTTCTCGCGCGGTCTTTGCGATCAATTCATAGGCCGTGCGGCCGCACGCGTCACACACGAGATACTGGTTGGTTTCGTCGGTGAGACCGGCATACCCGCGGGAGAAAAAGCGCGTCTTCGCGCTGCCGCACCACGGACACGTTCGCTCAGGTTCCTGCGCCCCGAGAGTGGGCCGAAGGTCGTCGCTCATGGTGGCAAAGTCCGTGCTCCTGCTGCTCCGATAATGGAAGTTTAGCAAGAGTGCGGATCGGTTGCCGTGCGATGCGTCGTGGATCGTGAGCGGAAATCATTTAACGGGCGCATAATCCCTCCACACGAAGGTCAATGCGGGCGCGGCGGCGTTGGCCAGCTGGCGCACTCGATGGAGAGGTTGCCCGATGCCAGGCTCAGTTTCGACCGATTCGCCCGCGCCCGACATGACCAATGACCAGTTCGAACGGGTTCTCCGCGAGCGCGCACTGATCATCGCCTCGAACCGGGGGCCGGTGACCTTTTCGCACCAGGACGACGGAACCTTCAGTTCCCGAAAGGGCAGCGGTGGCGTCGTGACGGCGGTCAGCGCGATCGCTCGCGATTTTCAGCCCATCTGGATTGCCGCCTCGATGACCGATGGCGACCGCATGCGCGCGGAGGTGGCGAAACGTCAGGGCGAGGAGCTTATCGAGTACGGCAAGCCGCCGGAGTTTCGCCTCCGGTTTGTCGTTCCTGAAGCTCACCGATATCACAAGTATTACAACGTGATCAGTAACCCGTTGCTTTGGTTCCTTCAACACTATCTCTGGGATACCCCCCGCGCCCCTGACATTACGCATGAAATCTGGGAGGCGTGGACCGAGGGCTATGTAGACGTCAACCGCCAGTTCGCCGATGAGGTGCTCGCCGCCGCCGAACAGTGTG
>CAIPGK010000312.1 GCA_903864575.1 uncultured Chloroflexota bacterium | reverse complement strand
CGAGAAGATGAAGGGCAGCTCCGGTCCCGCCAGCACCACGACGCTCGGCAGCACCCGCGCGATCTTTCCCGGATCGGCCCCGCCGGCCTGGAACGCCCCCGGCGTCGCGCCCGGTCCGCTCCCCGCCTTGAGGGGTCGGTCCCAGACGCCTCCCGGGGCAAGCGCCCGCACCGCCTCATCCCCGGCGATCGCCCCGTGGATCACCTGCCACGCCGCCGCCATCTCACCGCACCAGCAGCGCGAGCGTCCGCATGATCTCGATCGCGAAGAGATCCCGCGTCGGTCCCACCACCGGGAACGGCTCCATGGTCCCGGTCCCGAACTCGAGGAAGACCCCGTAGGCGATCCACGCCCCGAATCCGAAGAGGATCTCCCACGCATCCGGACCCGGCTGCCCGACTACGGCGTGGAGCGACGCCCGCGCCGCCCCGGTCCGGTCCTGCCACGGCGCGGCCGCCTTCATGTGCGCTTCCATCCGGGCCGCGATGTTCTCCAGCGCCGAGCGGATCAGCCGCCGCAGCAGCGTCTCCCATCCCTCGACCTCCGCCGCCAGCGCCAGCGGCGACCGGGTCCAGACCAGCGCATCCCTCACGATCCGACCTCCTCGGTCATCCATGTCCACGCGAACGCGATCAGCCCGAGCTTCTCCGGCTCCACGGCGATCACCCGCGCCGCCTGCATCCCCGCCGGCCCGATCCAGCCGAAGCGGTCTCCCGTCCGGACGTCCGCCGGCGCCGCGATGTACCCGGTCCCGTCCGCCATCGTCGCGCCCGCCGCAGCATCGATCGAGAATCGCTCGGCCCGGTCGGCTAGCCGGATTCGCGTCATCTGCGGTGGCAGCGCCCGCCACTCCTCCCGATCACCATCCCACCGGCCGAACCCGACCGGCGCCGCGAAATGGGGGAAGGTGTCCATCAGGGTCCGGTGCCCCTCGAGCATGAGCTCGTCGAATCCCGCGATCGTCCCCGCGTCGAACCACCCTCTCATAGCGGCCGCGGCCCCCGTTCCTGCTCCCGGCACGGCGTCCTCCCGCAGCGATCCCCGCGGCCGAAGCCGACGCTCCCCAGCCCGCTCCCGTTCCCGCCCGTCATCGCGCCCTGCGCATCCGGTTCGAACTCGAATCCGGGGGTCGCCGCGGCCAGCGCCACGTACTGCGCGATCGCGCGCGCGCACCGGTCCGCCGCCTGGCTCTTGCGGGCCTCGACGACGTCCGCCTTCACATCCACGTCGGCCGCGATCTTGGCGCACTTGACCCGCCATCCCAGCGCCAGCGCCCGGTAGACCCCGCGCAGGCTGTACCCCGTGCTGCCATCCGGCTGCCGGAACCCGGCCTCGGCCGCAATGGCGTCGACCTCGGCGATCGTCAACTCCGGCGCCGAATCCGGCTGCAACTCCAGTTCGATCCGACCGCGCGCCTCCCCCGGGCTCATGGCTTCCCTCCAATCCGGCTCGCAGGCGCCATGTCGTCCGCCCGCCGCCGGTCGACCGCTTCCCGTCCCCCGGCGATGAGGGTCAGCAACTCCTGCAGCGTCGGGCTGCTGTTGAACAGGTGCTGCACGAGCAGGTCCAGCGTCTCCGGGTCGGTCGCGAACAGCAGGTCCCGCAGCGCTGCCGGCTGCCACCTCCCCCCGTACCAGACCGGCAGATCGAGGTCCTCCCGCCCCGCGGTGATCCCGGCGGGTCCCGCCGGACCGGTCGGCCCCGTCCTGCCCGCGGGGCCCGCCGGTCCCGTCGGTCCGGCGTCGATCACGACCAGGTCGTTCAGGTCGTTGCGCAGCACCACGAAGTTCGG
>CAIPGK010000311.1 GCA_903864575.1 uncultured Chloroflexota bacterium | reverse complement strand
GCTGACCTTTTCCGGATCGTATCCGACGCTCTCCAGTACGCGCGGGTGGACCATGCCGGCGCCGCCCATCTCCAGCCAGCCAGTTTGCTTGCAAACGCGGCAGCCTTTTCCGTCACAGATGGCACAGTCGACCGCGAAGTCGACGCCCGGCTCGACGAAGGGAAAGAAGTCGCACCGGAACCGGATGCGCCGCTTCGGTCCGAAGAGCTGCCGAGCGAGTTCGGCGAGCGTGCCCTTGAGGTCGGCCATCGTGATGTTCTCGTCGACGGCCAGCCCCTCGAGTTGGTGAAACATCCATTCATGCGAGGCGTCCTGCGCCTCGTAGCGGTAGACGCGGCCGGGCACGATCACGCGGACCGGCGGCGCGGTCAACTCCATGACGCGAGCCTGCATCGGCGACGTGTGGGTGCGCAGGACGACCTCGCCGGGTAGATCGACGTGGATCGTGTCCCAGACGTCGCGTGCCGGGTGGTCGCTCGGGATGTTCAATTGATCGAAGTTGTAATGGCCGATTTCGACTTCCGGACCGAAGACGGTCTGGAAGCCGAGCAGGGCGAAGATCTCCGACAGATCGTCGATCATCTGGGTGACAGGGTGGGCAGCGCCCGTTCCGGCCGGGCGACCGGGCAGGGTGATGTCAACGCCGTCGCTCGCCAGTTTGCCGGCAAGATCTGCGGAGGCGAGGTCGGCGTATCGCGCCTCGTAGGCGGCGGTCAGTTCGACCTTTACGGCGTTGGCAGCCTTACCTGCGATGGGGCGGTCCTCCGCAGGAAGGGAGCCGAGGGAGCGAAGGAACGAGGTCACCCCCCCCTTCGCGCCGAGGTACTGCTTCTCCCAGGATTGGACCGCGGCAAGGTCGCTCGCGGCGGCGAGTTCGGCGAGTCCGCGTTCCCGCAGAGCGTCGAGCGTTTGCTGAATGGACACGGGTTGATCGCTCCCGTTGCTGTGAATGTCCACGTGCGGACATGACGAGACCCCCCGGCAGGGACGAGGGGTCGCCACGCGGTACCACCCTGCTTCGCCGCGCGACTGAGGCCGCGGCACGCTCGTTGCCCGGTAACGGTGGGCATCCGGGAGCGGCTACCAGGGCAATCTGCCCGTTCGCCGTCCGGCTCGGGAGGGAACTTCCCATGCGCGCGTTCCCCGTCGGCTCGCAGTCATGGCCGCCGGTCCCTGATGGCGCTGCGCTCGGTACTCTTCTCCGTCATCGCCAGAATTTCGCTTGTACGCGGCAAGTATACCGTCCGGCAAGGTGCTCGCGGCACAGTTCTGGCAATGGTGCGAGGCGGGTTGCCGGCCACTCCACATTGCGGCCGGATCCGCCGAGTGTCTGGAGCGAGGGGACGGAACATGCAGATCGCGATGATTGCAATGAGCGGAGTCCGCGCTCACGACCCCGAACTGACCCGGCTCGGACTGACGCTTCCGGGATTTCTCGACCGCGGCAAGGCTGTCGCCGCGCTTCCGAGCCTCGGGCTGCTGACGCTCGCCGGGATGACTCCTGACCGCCACGAGGTCACCTACCACGAAATCGCGGACATTTCGCAGGCAGCCGATCTGCCCGCATGCGATGTGGCGGTGGTCTCGACATTCACTGCCCAGGCCAGGGATGCCTATCAGCTTGCTTCGCGTTACCGCGCGATTGGTGTCCCCACCGTGATCGGCGGCCTCCATGCGACGGCCGCGCCGCAAGACGCAGCGCGCTGGTTCGATGCCGTTGTTGCCGGGGAGGGTGAGCCGGTATGGGCAAAGGTTCTCGCTGATGCCGAGTCGCTCGCGCTGGGCGGCATCTACCGGCCAGATCGCGAGTTCGACCTGGCCAACGCGCCGATGCCGCGCTTCGACCTGTTGGATTCCGATCGCTACAACCGATTCACGGTGCAAACGACGCGGGGATGCCCGTGGCGATGCGAGTTTTGCGCTAGTTCGATCCTGCTCACGAACCGGTACAAGAAAAAGCCGGTCGAGCGGGTCATCGCGGAGATCCGGGAAATCAAGCGCCTCTGGCCGCATCCGTTCATCGAGTTTGCCGACGACAACTCGTTCGTCGACCGCGAGCACTCGAAGAACCTCCTGCGGGCTATTGCAGGGGAGGGTGTCCGCTGGTTCACCGAGACGGACATCTCCATCGCAGATGATGAGGAACTGCTGGACATCATGCGCGATTCCGGATGCGCGCAGGTGCTGATCGGCCTTGAGAGCCCGAGCGCCGCCGCCCTCGACGGTGTGGAAGGCCGGCGAAACTGGAAACTGCGCCGTCTCGATGACTACAGGAATGCCATCGAGCGGATCCAGTCGCGAGGCATTGCGGTCAACGGTTGCTTCGTTCTCGGGTTGGACGGCGCGACCGTGCACGAGTTCGCCGCGGTGCGTGATTTCGTCGAGGAGAGTGGGTTGTACGAGGTGCAAATCACCGTCATGACTGCAATGCCCGGCACGCCCCTGTATCGACGCCTCGACGCCGAAGACCGGTTGCTGCGACGTGATGCATGGGAGACCTGCACGGTCTTCGACGTGAACATCCGCCCCAGCGGCATGTCGGTCGATGACTTGCGCGAGGGGTTCCGGGGACTGGTGATCGATCTCTACTCGGATGAGGCCAAGAAGCGCCGGGCGTCGGCGTTCAGGGCGCAGCGGAGGCGGGCAAAGCCTTCACGCACGGCGACCGTAACGGGAGGTTGAACCGATGAAGGAACGAACCGCCACGTTGGATGCACGAGTTCTGGACGGAACATCGCGGACCATCATGTTGCTGGGAGGAATCTACGACGGACTGCTGGGGTTGGTGTTCCTGGTCGCGGCTGGTCCGATCCTCCAGGCACTCACGGTTTCGGCGCCGGATAACCCGATCTATCTGCAACTCGCCGCCGGATTGATCGCGCTGATGGGGCTCTACCAGGTGATGGCGTGGCGAGACGGGGTGGTTTCTGCCGCTGGTCTTCTGATGTTGATCGCATTCAAGGCGTTCTACGTGCTGCTTGCGGTCCTCTCGCTCTCGCGTGGGACCTTGCCGCACATGCTGTTCGGCGTATTCGCGGTGGCCGACCTGCTGTTTCTGCTCGCCTTTCTCTCGATGATGAGAACCGGTGGGAGGTTGGCGGACCCTTCATGACGTCGGCGATGTCGCGCGGCGGAGTCCAGCGGATCGAGCTATCCCCTGATGCCGCGTTTGCTCGCCGGGTCGTGCGGCTGGCCACGGTGAGCGCGATCATGCTGGGCGTCATCTGGTGGCTGTCCCGGGAGCGCGGCGCGAGCCCGATGGCGTCGGCGTGGCTGCTTGCAGGGTGGATCGCCATGCCATTGCTGCTTGCGGTGAGCTTGTGGCAGCCTGTGCTTCGCCTGCTGCTGATTGTCCCATCGACCCTGGTGACCGCCGGAGTGCTGCTGGCCGCGATGACCGCAGAACCGAGGTCCCATGCGGGTTGGCTGGCATTGCTTGCAGGGCTTCTGCTCGGCGATGTTCTCGGCGTGTGGCTGTGGCTTGGAGTTGCGCCGTCTCGCGGGGAGTGGGCTGATCCGTTCTCCCCAAGCCGGTGGGCTGCGATCGGAGTCCACGTCGCGTTGGTGCTGGTGGGCGTTGCGATTGTGTTCGCCGCCTGAACGATGGTTCCTCCGGCGGCGTTCGGGCTGCCTATACTTCCATTCCGGGATACACACACGCAGGGAAGGGAGCGGGATGGACACCATCATCGAGGCGGTTCACGCGCGGGAAATTCTCGATTCGCGCGGCAATCCGACGGTCGAGGTCGAGGTCGGACTTGTTGGCGGCGCGGTCGGCAGCGCAGCCGTACCGAGCGGAGCAAGCACAGGCGCTCACGAGGCGATCGAACTCCGGGACGGGGACAAGAAGCGCTACGGCGGCAAGGGTGTACGTACTGCAGTGCAGAACGCCAACGAGGCGCTGGCCGAGGCAGTTGTCGGGATGGACGCGCTCGATCAGGCGGCCATCGACCGCCTCATGCGCGAGGTCGATGGCACCCCAAACAAGGGCAAGATGGGCGCGAACGCGATCCTGGGCGTGTCGCTCGCCGTCGCGCGCGCGGCGGCGGAGGCGGTCGGGTTGCCGCTGTACCGCTACCTCGGCGGGGCAAACGCGCGGACGCTTCCGGTTCCGATGATGAACATCCTCAATGGCGGCAAGCACGCTCACGGCTCCAGCGTCGACATGCAGGAGTTCATGGTGATGCCGGTGGGTGCGTCCTCGTTCACCGAGGGCCT
>CAIPGK010000310.1 GCA_903864575.1 uncultured Chloroflexota bacterium | reverse complement strand
GCCGATCGCGTAGTCGAGTTCCAGACCGCCCTCACCGACCGACAGGTTCTGGCTGTGGACGTGCTGGCCGATCTCGATATCCTGGGTTGCGAACCCGATGATCTGCCCGTACTTGCGAATGGCCTCGCCCTTCGCAATCGGGCGAACCGCGAGTTTGTGACCCGGCGGGATCATCGCGGCAACCCTGATGTCCCCCTCGGCGCCGGTCAGTTGCGTGCGCGGCAGGAGGGGCACCTTCGCGATCACGACCTGATCGAGCGGGCTCAGGCGCACCGTCACCGTCTCGATGTCGACCGGCCCCTGCGGGGTGTTCACCGAAAGATTGACGCCCATGCCTCCGGCCAAGTTGGGCTGATTCGACGACATTTCCGTTCTCCTGCCCCGGCCGGCGGGTCCGGCGCGGCGATCGACATCGGGCGGGTCCGGCAGCCATGTGCTGACGGTCCCGTTCCGATCTGGCGGCAAACTCCGATGCGAATGATACGGTAGCTCGGGCTGCAATCGTGCGCGGGTCTTTCGGGCGGTGCGCCAGTTCGCTATGCTTCCCGCCCGAACCGTTCGCGCGCCACTGTCGAGGGATTTCGATGAAACTCGCCGATCGCATGAGCCGACTTGGGACCGAGACAGCGTTCGAGGTGCTCGTCCGAGCCCGCGCGCTGGAAGCCAAGGGAATGGAAGTCGTCCATCTGGAGATCGGCGAACCTGACTTCGACACTCCATCCAACATCGTCGACGCCGGCGCAGACGCCCTTCGCGCCGGGTGGACGCATTACGGGCCTTCAGCCGGTCAGCTGGATCTGCGGGAGGCCATCGCCGCCTACATCAACCGGCGCGGCACGAACTACGGCCCGGACAACGTCATTGTCACCCCGGGTGGCAAGCCGGTGATGTTCTTCGTGATGCTCGCTTTGCTGCAGGCTGGCGACGAGGCGATCTTTCCCGATCCCGGCTTCCCGATTTACAAGAGCATGATCGACTTCTCGGGCGCGAAGGCCGTTCCGCTCCCGATCCGCGAGGAAAACGAGTTCCGGCTGGACGTCGAGGAACTGGCCAGCCTCATCACGCCGAAGACCCGACTGCTGATCATCAACAGCCCGGCGAACCCAACCGGCGGCGTGCTCGAAAAGCGGGATATCGAAGAGATCGCCCGCCTCGCGGTGAAGCACGATCTCATCGTCATGTCTGACGAGATTTACGCCGAGATCCTGTATGAGGGCGAACATCACTCCATTGCCGCGCTCCCGGGCATGTCCGAGCGAACAATCATCCTCGACGGCTTTTCCAAGACCTACGCCATGACCGGCTGGCGTCTCGGTTATGGTGTGATGCCTGCCGATTTCGCGCCGGTCATCAATCGCCTGATGGTCAACTCGGTATCGTGCACCTCTTCCGCCGTGCAACGGGCGGGTCTCGAGGCGCTGACCGGGCGGCAGGACGACGTGAAAGCGATGATCGAGGCGTTCCGGGGCCGTCGATCTCTCATCGTCAACGGGCTGAACGCCATCGAGGGAATCACCTGCAAGATGCCGAAGGGCGCTTTCTATGCATTCCCGAACATCACTGGAAGCGGCCTTTCGAGCAAGGAGTTCGCCGACAAACTGCTCGATGAGTTCGGCGTGGCCGCTATTGCCGGCACCTCCTTTGGCGCTCAGGGCGAAGGCTACCTGCGCCTCTCGTATGCCAACTCCGATGAAAACCTTCAAAAGGCCCTCTCCCGCGTCGAGGCCTGCATGAAGAGCCTCCGGTAGCGGGCGGGTTCCGTGGCGCAGTGTTCGGTCGCTGAAATCATCGCCGTCTCGGAGCGGAGTTACGACGCCGCGCCCGGGCATGACGTCCATGACTTCTGGCAATTGGTGCTGCCGCTCGTCGGCGCGCTGGACATGCGCATCGACGGGTGCGCAGGCGTCGTGGATCGCGTGCGCTACGCTGCACTGCCGCCCGGGACCGATCACGTGTACCGGGCACACGGCGTGAATCGATTTCTCGTCGTCGATCTCGTGCTGCCGGCGAGCGGCCGCGCGCTCCCCGCACTACGGGAGATGGGCGGGCGCATGGCGTCGATTGTCGGCGTTTTACGCGCCGAGGCCGAGGCTGGCGGGCTTCGCGCCCCGGGGATTCGCTCCGCGCTCGGGTTGTATGTTGGAGCAGCCCTCGAAGCGGAGGCGGCGGCAGCCGCTCCTGAACAGGCCGGCAGCTCGAACAGCTCGTCCATCGCAACCCGCGCACGGGCGATGATCGAGTCAGAACCGGGCCGCGCATGGACCATCGAGGAACTCGCCTACGCAGCCTGTGCCAGTCCGCGTCACCTGAACCGCTGCTTTGTGGCGACCTACGGTGTTCCCCCGGCCCGGTTCGCGCGATCGGTGCGCCTCGCGGAGGCGAAGCGCTTGCTCTCCTCCGGATCGATCAGTGCCGGCGAGGCAGCGGTACGGACCGGATTCGCGAGTCAGTCTCACTTCACCAGCGCATTTTTCGCGGAGTTCGGCCTGACGCCCGGGGCATCAAAGCGGCAGCACGTGTCCGATTCCGGCAATACCGTGTCCGAATTCCACAAGCCAGTCCGCGCCCGCGCGTGCTCAAATGGAGAACACCAATCGCGCGAATCTGAAAGGGCCTGACCAGATGAACCGGGAACCACTCAAGATCGCCACCTTCGACTGCTACGGGACGCTGATCGACTGGGAAGGCGGCCTCGCAAACTTCCTTTACGACCTTGCCCTGCGCCACGGAGACCCTGAAGGTGAGAACGGAGACTCCCTTCGCAGGCGCTGGGAAGCCATTCAGTTCGCGCTCATCCAGGGTGAGTACCTCACCTACAAACAGGCATTGGCCGCGTCGCTCGCGGAGTGGATGGCCGAGCGCGGTTACCCCTGGAAGGAGCACTATGGGGACGACCTCGTCCGATCCATGCGCTCATGGCAGCCGTTCCCCGACACATACCCCGCGCTCATGCAGGCGCGTGATGCGGGCATGCGACTCTACATCCTGTCCAACACCGACCGCGACATCATCTCCCACTCCCTGCGACACATAGGCGTTCCCTTCGAAGGGGTCGTCACCGCAGAGGACTGCGGTTCGTACAAGCCGTCCCTTAACAACTTCCATCGCCTCCTGGACGTCGTGCAGGCAAAGCCAAAGGAGATCCTGCACGTCGCGTTCGGGTTCAAGTACGACATCGGCCCGGCCAACAGGCTCGGCATGGACAGCGCGTGGATCAATCGCCACGTCGAAGCCACCCCGGCAGGCGCGACGCCGGGCAACATCTGGCGCGATCTCTGGGGGTTGGCGGAATATGCCGGGGGCGACGGCCCCGGATTCTGATCTCTTCGGGAGGGTGGACGGATGAACGGTTCAGGCGATCGCGTAATCCTCGGCGGCCCTGTCGCCATCATCGGCGCCGAGAGGCACCCGCATGCCGCGCGACGGCTCCGGGAGGAGTGGCCGGGAATCGAATGGTTCGCGGCGAACGCGGGCGCGCACCCCGATCATGTGCCCACCATCACCCTTGCCGGGAATGAGCGCCTCCCGGAGGGCGCTTTCCGGCTCACCGTCACGGGCGGCGCGGGAGCGCCCAGCGTGACCGTCGAGGGAGGCCCTTTCTCAGGGGTGATCTACGGCGCAGAGGAATTGATCGATCGTGCATCACGGAGCACCGACGGCCCCAGCCTTCCGGTAGGTACGACCGAGCAGGCGCCGGGGTTACCGTACCGCACCTTCTGGAACTGGGATCACTCGACGAACTGGGACATCGAGCAGATCGGCGTTCAGGAAATCGGCGTCACCAACCCCTACGCCAAGCCGGAAGACGGATTCCTTCGTGATTTCAAGCGCTGCGTAGACTGGATGAGCCGCCACCGTCTCGCCGCGCTCGTCATTTTCGGGCTCTTCCGCCGCTCCCATGGGGGCATCGAGGCTGCGCAGGAACTCTGCACCTACGCGACCGAGCGGGGTGTGCGAATTCTGCCGGGTGTGGCCATTGGGGCCTATGGCGGCGTCGTCTGGGAACTCGATCACCCGTACAACCTCGCGACGTGGCTGCGAAAGCATCCCGAACTCGCCGCGAAAATGGAGCGCCCGGTCGGGTTCCAGATCCAGGACCTCGGCTTCCCGCTGTACTTTCCGAACGGCGACTACACCGTCTCCGGATGCCCGTCGAAGCGGGCGAACCAGGAGTGGATGGCCGAAGGCATTCAGTGGCTCGCCGAAACGCTCGACATCGGTGGGATCAACATCGAGAGCGGCGACTACGGGGTCTGCGGTTGCGACGAATGCAACGCCCGCCGCGCCGCCCGGGAAGACAGCGCACGGCGCAAGGGCTACGCAGAATCGTGGTCTCATGCGGACATGGCCGACTTCTATCCCCGCCTGTTCGACGCCGCCACCAGCCGGCGAAAGGACCTCTGGCTCTATTCCGAACTCCAATGGGACAACATGCTGGATACCGAGGCCCACGCTCCGTTGCGCGAACTGCCGAAGGGTGGCATCTACCAGCACACGCTGAACCGGACCTACTGGAACAAGGTTCGCCGCGAGCTCACGCCGGAAATTGTCGAGAGCCTTCCCACGCGAACCAACGTGTTTCGCGCCCAGTTCGCCTGTCAGTGGAACGGGGACGACCGCACGGAGCGGTATCGCTTCAACGCCCACGATTTCGCGGAACTCTGCTGGACGGCAGGTGAAACCGGCATTCAGGGTCTGACCGTCTGGGGTGAGGCGTCGCCATACATTCCGACCGTCGAGTTCAGCTACCTCGCCTTCTCACGATTCGGATGGGACCCGAGTCTCTCGTGGGATCGGTTCGTCGCCGACGAGATCGCTCCCCGACTCGGCGGTGCGTCCGCTGCCGATCGGTACCTCGGCATCGTCAGGGCCATCGACGGACCGCGCCCTCTTGATGAGGCCGTCATCAGGGCCATGACCGGTGATGCCCTCGATGGCTCAGGGCATCCGGACGGCGATATCTCCCGCCGCTGGCTCTGGCTGGCGGAGCGACTCGCGCGCGTCGCGTACAACCAGCGATCGATGCCGACAGCCTGATCCAGAATCCGGCCTCACCCCGAAAGGTCGAAGCACGCGGGACCGAGCCGGGCCCGCGTGCTCATCATCACTCCATCCGTTTCGCGGCGCCCTCATCGCGCGAGTCGGGTCTCCTCGGCGCGATACGCGGCGGAAACACTCGCTCCGGTGTGCACCCGCTGGATGGTTTCACCAAGCAGGGGCGCCACGGAGAGCACGGTCAACTTGTCCATCTTTTTTGATTCCGGCAACAGGATGCTGTTGGTGACGACGATTTCCTTGATCGGGCTCTCCATCAACCGGTCGATGGCTGGACCAGAAAAAACCGGATGGATCGCAGAGGCATAGACCTCGCGAGCGCCGTTCTGGATGCACACTGTCGCGGCCTGCGTGATGGAGCCGGCGGTGTCGATCTCGTCGTCGACGATCACCACCGATTTCCCCTCGACCGAACCGATCAGGTTCAGCACCTCGGACTTGTCCTCGTTGCCGAGCCGGCGCTTCTCGATGATCGCCAGCGAGGCATCGATTGCTTCCGCGAAATTGCGCGCCCGCTTGGTGTTCCCGAGATCCGGCGACACCACCACGGGATCGACAAGCCGCTTTTGGGCGAAGTACCTCGCGGTGAGCGGCATGGCGCTCATCTCATCCACGGGAACATCGAAAAAGCCCTGTATCTGACCGGCATGGAGATCAAGTGTCAGCACCCGGTCGGCCCCGGAGTATCCGACCAGTTTCGCAACCAGCCTCGCCGTGATCGGCACGCGAGGTTGATCTTTCTTGTCGGTCCGCCCGTACCCGAAATACGGGATGACCGCGGTGACGCGACCGGCGGATGAACGCTTGAGCGTGTCGACCATGATCAGCAACTCCATGATCGAGTCGTTGATCGGGTCGGCAAAGGATTGGACGATGAACACGTCGTTCTCACGCACGCTTTCAAGGATGCGGACGAACGTGTTGTCGTTCGAAAACTTGAAGACCTCGGCTCGACCCCGAGGGATACCGATGTACTGGCATATTTCGTCGGCAAGTTCCGGGTTCGAGTTGCCGCAGAAGACCGTCAACTGATCGTACAAGCCCGACACGGCCACTCCTCCGCGCACCCCGGGCGCAATTCCGCGCCCTGCCCCGCCGGACCGGGAAGGCCGGCCTCCGTTGCAATCATGGTATCGCGGCTCGGCAGCGTCTTGCCGTCAATCGGCCTCGCCGGGGGTCCCGGTTTGCTCCAACTCGCGGAGCGCAGCCGCAGCGGCCGCCTGTTGCGCCTCGCGCTTGCTCGCGCCCGACCCAAGCCCGAGGCGTCGGTTCCCGATGGCCGCTTCGACCGTGAAGATTTGGGCGTGGGCTGGACCATCAGCGGAAATTGTCCTGTAGGTCGGCCCCTCGCGGTACCGGTCCTGCAGGACCTCCTGCAACCGGCCCTTGGGGTTAGCGGAGAAATCCGGCTGCGCGAGGATGTCAGGCGCATCGCGCTCGATGAAGTTCATCAGCCAGCGACGAGTCGCCGAGAATCCGCGGTCGACAAAGATGGCCCCGACAATCGCCTCGAACGCCCCGGCGAGCATCCGGTCACGCGCACCGACACTCGGCTTCTCGCCCGGTCCCAGGTAGAGTGCCTCGCCAAGTTCGAGTTCCCGGGCCCATCGGACAAGTGTCTCCGCCCGGACGAGCGACACACGATGTCGCGTGAGGGTACCTTCGTGAACGGCAGGCTCGTGGGTGTACAGATACTCCGCGGCGACCGCTCCGAGGATGGCGTCACCAAGGAACTCGAGCCGTTCGTTCGTCATTACCGAGGCAACCGCAGGCTGCATTCCCACGGCCATTGCATCCTGAATGATGGAACGATGGGTAAGCGCCAGGCGCAAGAGCGCCGGATCCTTGAACCGGATGCCGAGCCGCTTCATGAGCGGTTTGAGCAACGCCGTGTCTTCATCGACAAGCGAGGTCGGAATGGCCGGACCATCACGCTCGATGCCACCCGCGGCAGCAGAAATGCCGGGATCCTTGCGCGTCTTCGCTTTTGAGGCGGCACTGCTGCCAGCGGTCACCGATTCGGTTCCTCTCAAGCAAGCATGGACGAAAGATCGATTCCAGCATTCGAGGCAAGTTTATCCAACCCGTTCCAATCTACTTTGACGGTGTAAACGTAGTGCATCGGCGCGGTCTCCACCGCCCCGGATTCAGCAAGGTCGTAGCTCACCAGATACTGGATGAGCGCATCTGCCATCGCGTTCTGCCCAGGGTCACGGTCATCGAGCGCGATCTCTTCCTGACCGGCCAGATGCGCCGCCCATGCCACGCGGAGTCCGGCATCGAAGGCTGGAGCCAAGGCGTCAGCACGGTCGCTTTCGCGCTGGAGGGCAGCGGACTTTTCCGCGTCCATGGCCGCTGCGGTTTCGCTGGCGGCGGCGTTCAGGTCGATGTCCGTCTGCTCGTCAACGACGACAAGCGTTGAAACGATGACATCCAGAAGACTGCGCGTTTGATGGTGCACCCTGCGCTCCCGGGTAATCTTGGCAACGCTCAACCCCAAGGTCGAGAAACCCAACGGGCGCAAGTATACCGGCTGCGCGACGGTTGCCGGTCAGGAGCAGGGTTGCATCAGTTCAGGAATCGTCACGAACCGGTACCCCCGCCCGATCAGCGTGTCCAACACCCACGGCAGGGCGACCGCCGTCGTGTCCGCGCTTGCCGAAGCATCGAGATGCATCTCGATGATCCCACCGTCGTAGACGCTGTTGACCACCGCGTCATAGATCATCGAAGCGCTCACTTCGGGATTCCAGTCAGCCGTCTCGATCTCCCACCCGATCATCGTGTAGCCGAGAAGCGAGGCGATCGCGTTCACCCGCGCATCGCTCGCGCCGGCGAAGGCAGTGAAAATGGGTTCCGGGCCATAGCCGAGCACGCGGTAGAACGCTTCCTCCGCAGCCCAGATGTCCGCTTTCACATCATCGTCCGAGCGGGTGGTCAACTCTGGCGGGAGATGGCCGTGACTCCCAAGCGGGTGACCGAACGACGCGAGATAGCGCGCCGTATCAGGCAGGTAATCCAGCCACCATCCCATCGGGAACATCGTGGCCGACACCTGGTAGGCGTCAAGGGTGTCGAGAATGGAGAGGGCCGGTTCATACCCTGCTCCGATATTGAAGATCAGCGCGACCCGGTTGCACCCAGGTTCGCCATCGACAAAAT
>CAIPGK010000309.1 GCA_903864575.1 uncultured Chloroflexota bacterium | reverse complement strand
TGGCCCTCGCGCAGGGCGAGCCAGAGACGGTGTCCGAGCATCCCGCTCGCGCCGAGAATGAGGATGCGCATGGCGTCGGTGACTCCCTCGGACGTGACCTGCCCGTCCCGTAGGCTACCACGGCGCACCGTCGCGAATGACCGGGTCGTCGGCTCATCCCCGAGTGATTCGGGCGGCCCGCCGGCGACGGCGTCGAAAATCCATGCGCCTGCTGCCCCGCGCTGGATTGCCGGGTTGGACCGGTTGTCGATGGAGGCCAATCCGCGTGCGATTGCGGCGTCCCGCTCGTCCGGGGTCGGCGGGATGCCGAGTCCGCCCGGTTCCGGACATTTCGGCATCGCGCCGTGCGGCAACCCGGGATCATGCCAATCCACGGTCACAACTGTGGCACAATCCCGGCGAGTTTCTGTATCCGACATCCGACGCCGGTTACCTTGTTGGGGGAGCTATGAGGACCGCGGCGCTGGCCGCTGGCGCATCCGCGTGGGGGCCGGAGTCCGGGGTTGGCTCCGGGCTGCGTCTGCCCGGGCGTATCCTGCTCTGCTCGGTTGTGCTCCCGCCGCACGCCTCCGGTCACAGCGCCGCGATCGACCGTTTGCTCGCTCCGGTCGATCCGCGGGACTACCGACTGATCTGCTTCGATGTCATCGGCGAGGGCGCATTCGGCGCGCGGGGCGCACTGCCGCTGCCGGGACGCGCCTTTCGTCACGCCCAGCCGTGGCTGCCGGCTCGGCCCGACATCGGGGTGCGAAACTCGGCGCGCTACGCCGCCGCGGTTGGCCGTGAGGCCGTCCGGCGAGCGCGCATCATGGCCGAGACCATCCGCGACGAGGGCTGCGAGGTTCTCGTCGCCACCAGCGGCACGCCGCCGCTCCTTCCCTCCGCGGCGCTGGCCGCGCGGATGGCCGGCGTTCCGCTCGTCGTCCTGATGTGGGATTACTGGCGGCTCCAGTCCAATCGGTTCTTCCAGCGCCGGTTCGCGGAGTTGGCCGAGCCGCGCGTGTTGCAGCAGGCGGCCGCCGTTGGCGTCGGGAATGAACTGCTGGCCGACGCCATCCGACGGCACGATGGCGTGGAGCCCGTGCTGATGCGCATTCCGACCGACGAGGCTGCGTTCGAGGGGCATCGCCTCCCGCGCCGCCGGGAGCCGGGCGCGCCATTTCGCATCGTCTATACCGGAGCTGTCTACGATGCGATGCAGGACTCCATCGCTCGCGTGGCGGCCTTGATGGACGCACCGGAGTTCGGGGATGTCGAGTTTCACCTGTATGGCGGGCAATCCCGGGAGGATCTGGCCGCCGCGGGTATTCACGGCCGTATCCACGTTCACGGCTGGGTGAATCCGCCCGAGATTTACCGGATTCACCGCGAGGCGGACGCCCTGCTGCTGCCGCTGGCCTTCTCCGGCGAGCTGCGGGACATCATCCGGACCTCAAACACGACGAAACTGGGCGACTACCTCGCCAGCGGCAGGCCAATCCTCGTCAACGCCCCGCGCGAGTCCTTCGTGAACTGGTTCGCGCGCAGACATGGGTGCGGGCTCCCGGTGGAGTCTGACCGGCCGGAGGCGCTGGGCCGCGCCATTCACGCCCTGAAGCAGGATCCCGCGCTCGGCGATCGCATCGGCCAGCGCGGGTTGGAGGCGGCGCAACGGGAGTTCGACCCCGCCAGCTCCCGGCGCCAGTTCGTCGCGATGATCGACGTGGCGCTCTCCGATCGGCGCGGAAGGGGACGGGGATGACGCGGCGCATCATGCTCGTCGGGCCGCCACGCGATCCGCTCGTCGCCGGTCACGCGCGCCTGCTGGCGTCGGCTGGCTGGACGCCGATCATCGCCACCCACCGGGCAGGTGACCGGATGTCGTGGCCGCGTGATCTGCAGGTGACCTGCCAGCACCCGGCGATGGGTGAGCTGTCGCGGTGGCGGGCGGGACATGGTTCGGTGAAGGAGCGCGCCCGGCGCTTCCGGGATGCCGCCAACCACCGCTCGATCGCCATCGAGGCGAAGCTCTGGCAGCACGAGCGTTTGCGCCCCGCGGTGCGCGCCATACGCAGGAGGTGGGACGAGCCGAGCATGCTTGCCCAGGATGCCAGCCGCATGCTCGCCGAGGTGGGGTTCAATCCGGTGGACGATGGGCCCTGGCTTGCGGGTGAGATGAAGCGGTTCGCCGTCGATCTCGTCATCTCCTTCGACCTCGACTCCTGCCATGTCCTGGCCGAGGCGGCCCGGCAGATCGCTGACGACGACATCGCTCATGTGGCGGTGCTGACGTCCCCGGCGAACATGGATCGTCATCCCGCCATCGCGGCGGCGATGCTGACCGCGGATGGCGTCGTTCCGCTGCGTCCGGATGGTCTCGAATGGCTGCAACGGTTCGATTATCGCGGCCTCTACTCCCTCCTGCCCCTCCTGGGAGTCAGCTGTAACATGGAGGCCATCCGGGCATGCCGCGCGCCGGGGGCTGCGTCGGCGCGGCGGACGCTCATCATCGATGGCAGGCAGGACGGGGCCAACCGGGGCTTCGTCGCCGTCCACGCAGTCGAACTGGCGGCGACCGCGCTTCGGGACGCCGAGATCACGATCCTCGATCCTGCCGAGGACGTCGCGCTGGCGGCGCGGTTGGTCGGGATTCGGACTGGCCTGCGGGTTCGCCTGCTGACAATTGCCGATGGGGGACAGCAGGCCCGTCTGCTGGGACGGGCGCGCTGCCTGCTGATGGCCGCGGCGTCCGGCCCGACCTCGCCCGTGCTGATCGAGGCAATGGCCGCGGGCGCATTTCCGATCAGTTCGCCCGGGGTTGCCGCCGACTGGATCGTGCCCGGATCCAACGGCGCGCTCGTTCCCCCCAACGATCCCGATGCGATGGCGCGAGCGCTGGCTGCCGCCATGACCAGCCACGCGGCCATCGACCAGGCGGACGCGACCAACGCCGCGGCGCTCGCCCCGATGCTCTCCTGGGACGCCATGATCAAGCCGATGCTCGACCTCTACGGGGTTGCCCTGCTACGTCCGGGGAGCGCCTGACCATGCGCGTGCTGGTTGTCGGTTTCGCCCAGAGCATTCATGTTGCCCGCTGGCTGTCCAACCTCGATGGGACCGGCTGGGATGTGCATTTCGTTCCCGTGGCCTTCAACCATGGGCCCCCGGACAGCATCGGCCAGGATTTCGCCGGGTTGACCGTGTGGGATCTGGGGGATGCCCTGCGCAGTGTGCCGGGCCGGGACATCCTGGTGCGGCGAGTCTCGCGGATGCGGCACTGGCTGACCGCGCGCCGCACGAACCCTGCCGAGACGCTGGCGGCGATCATCCGCGAGGTGCGGCCCGATGTCCTGCACTCGATGGAGTTCCAGCATTGCGGGTACCTCGCTGACCGGGCGATGCGCCTGCTTGCGCCCGGCGAGCGGCCGCCGTGGCTCGTCTCGAACTACGGGAGCGACATCTCGCTTTTCGGGCGCCTGCCGGAACATCAGCCGCGCATCCGCTCCATGCTCGCGATGGCCGACGTGATGCATTGCGAGTGCGCGCGGGATGTCGAACTGGGCCGGGCCTTCGGCTTCCGCGGCCAGGAGGCCCCGCTCATCTCGATGGGCGGCGGCTGGGATCTGGACGCATTGCAGGTGCACCGGATGCCCGGTCCTGCCTCGACGCGACGGACCATCGCGCTCAAGGGATACGAGCATTTCGCCGGCCGCGCCGGGGTCGCGGTGGAGGCGTTACGGCGGTGCGGGCGCCGCCTTGCCGGATACCGGCTGGAGTTGTACGCCGCGTTCGACTCCGTGCTCGACCAGGCGCAAACCCTGGCGGAGGATACCGGGCTCGACATCAGCGTGAGCCGCTACAACCTGCCGTACGAGGAGGTTCTCGCGATGCATGGCCGGGCGCGTTGTTCCATCGGACTCAGCCTCTCCGATGGCACCAGCGTTGCCTTCCTGGAGGCGATGGCGATGGGGGCGTTTCCCGTGCAGTCGTGGACCAACTGCGGGAACGAGTGGATCGAGGACGGCGTCTCCGGCCTGCTCGTGCCGCCGGAGGACCCTGACCCGGTTGCGGCGGCGATCCTTCGCGCGGTGACCGACGATGCACTGGTGGACCGCGCCGCCATTCTCAACGAGGCGACCATCCGGGAGCGTCTCGAATGGCGGATGGTGCAGCGGCAGATCGAGGACCTCTATCGCGATGTGGCGGCGCTTCGCCGGTGAACGTGTGATGTGGGGAGGCAGGCAATGAGCGAAGCATGGATTGGCAGGCGAGTGGTGGTGACCGGGGCCGGTGGGTTCATCGGGTCCCACCTGTGCGAGGCGCTGGCGCGGGCCGGGGCGTCCGTTCGGGCCATGACCCACTATCGTTCGAACGGGTCGCTGGACAAGCTCGCCGACATTGCGCCGGATGCTCGCCGCGAGATCGAGATGGTCGCGGGTGACATCGAGGACGCCGAGTGGGTGGGACGAGCGATGGCCGGGACCGAGGTCGTCATGCATCTTGCGGCGCTGGTCGGCATTCCCTACTCCTATCGCGCTCCCCGGCATGTCGTGGGGACCAACACCGTCGGCACGCTCAACGTGCTCATGGCAGCGCGCAGGGAGGGCGTGTCCCGCGTCGTGCACACGTCCACCAGCGAGGTCTACGGCACGGCCCAGTTCGTGCCGATGACCGAGCGGCATCCGCTCAACGCGCAATCACCGTATGCCGCGAGCAAGATCGGCGCAGACCAGTTGGCGCTCAGCATGCACTGCTCCTTCGGGCTGCCGGTCTCCATTGTCCGGCCTTTCAATACCTACGGGCCGCGGCAATCGGCCCGCGCCATCATCCCGGCCATCGTCGGGCAGGCCCTGGCCGGGGATGTCCTGCGTCTCGGCGCGCTGACGCCGACGCGGGATTTCACCTACGTGACGGACACCGCGGCGGGGTTCATGGCGATCGCCGCGAGCGAGGCAGCTGTGGGAGGCGTGTTCAATCTGGGAACCGGCCGGGAGGCGTCGGTCGGGGAGATCGTCCGCATCGTTGGCGCGGCGCTTGGCCGGGAGTTGCGGGTGGAGGCCGACCCGGAGCGGATGCGCCCGGAGGGCAGCGAGGTGGACCGCCTGCTCTCCGATCCGACGCTCGCGCGGGAGACAACTGGCTGGCGGGCGGAGGTTCCGCTCGAAGAGGGCATCGCGCGCGTCATTGCGTGGATGGCCCGGCAGGACCGCGGGAGCGATCCCGCGGTCTACGCCGTTTGATGCGCGCCCTGTTGCTGGCTGGCGGGCGAGGTTCCCGGCTGCTGCCCTTCACCACGGTCTTCCCCAAGCCGCTGGCGCCGGTCGGCGACCGGCCGATCGTCGAAATCCTGCTGCGGCAACTCGCGGCGGCGGGGTTTGTCCACGCGACGCTGTCGGTCGGGTACCTCGGGCGCCTGATCCAGGCCTACATCGACACCATCGGCGGCGTTCCCGGGTTGGAGATCGACTGGCTGGAGGAGGGAGACCCGCTTGGGACCGCCGGTCCTGCCGGGCTGCTTGCCGACCGCGAGTCGCCCATCCTGTCGATCAACGCGGACATCCTGACCGACCTCGACTTCCGCTCCTTCGCGGCATTCTTCGCCGCCGAGCGGCCCGCGCTCGCGGCGGCGGTTGCGCCTCGCGAGAACGAGATCGGGTTTGGCGTCCTGGAAACGGATGCCGCAGGCGACCTGACCGACTGGGTCGAGAAGCCGCGCACCGTGCACCTGTGCAGCATGGGGGTCAACTGGCTTGGGCCGGCGGCGCTGCAGACCGTTGTGCCCGGCGAGCGACTGGACATGCCGGACCTCGCGCGACGGCTGATCGGGCGGGGAGATCGCGTCGCCACCTGGCGCTGGGACGGCTACTGGCGCGACATCGGCCGGGTGGCGGACTATGAACTGGCGCAGGCCGAGTTCGCGGAATGGGGCGCGCGGCTGCTGCCCGCCGAGGGGTAAGCCGGCTCTGCGCCGCGCCCATTCGCCGGGCCGACCGGGGCCGGACCAAGGTCACCGGTCCCGGGTGGCCGCTCCATCCTCGATCAGCCGAACCATGTAGCCGCGCTCCTCGAGCAGGCGGCGAAATGCAGGGAGGTGCGGGTGCGGGATCCACATGTCGAAGACGAAAGACTCGCCGCGCACGAATGGTTGCACGAGGGAGAGCAGGTCGCCGGCGAGTCCTGCGCCGAGGAGTTCCGGGATGGCCCATTCAAGCTTCCAGACCCTGCAGCCCTCCCTGCAGATTTCGGTGAGGCGAGGTGACGCCGCGATGCGTCCGAACCCGATGTCGTACACCAGCAGGTCGCCGTAGATCACTGGCAGGTCGGAACGCCGCGCCAGCTCCCGCGCCCCAGAGGACTTTCCCGAGAAACTCGGCCCGACAAAGATCCACGCATCGGGATGCCGCTGCGACACCATCGCCAGCATCATCCCCCGGAAACCGCGGGCGTCGGCATCGAGCCAGTAGGGCCTGCAGACCAGTCCGTCGTGTTCGGCGCTCTCGCGCCACCGTTCGAACTGCTCGGCCGCCATCGGAAGCAGGATCGCTCCACCAGGCGCGAGCAGCGGCAATGCTGCCGCCACCGCGTCATCCGCCTGCCGTTCATCTGCTGCGGGAATGGGGAGGATAATCGCGTCGAATGGCTCGCCGGCCGGATCGTCATCCGGGAGGACGACGATGCTGGCGCCGGGGACCGTCATGCCGATGGACAGAGCGATGCCCGGGATGCCCGCGTCGGTGATGAGAACCCGCCGGGGCGCCAGCGCCCGGATCGCGGCCGGCAGCATGAACGGCTGCAGGAGATCGGGAAGCAGCGGGTGAATATGAAACGGGGTCGTGCGCGGCATGGGACAGGCACATCTCCTGCTGGTGTCACGCTCATCTCCGTCGCCACTATTCTGCCGCAAACACCATCCGCGGGTGATGAAACATCAGTTCGCCGCTGCGTTCGGGGTCGCGGGGCGGGCGCCGGTTCCGGGATGCCGGGTTTTCCTATATCCTCTCCACCATTCGGATATTGGCGGAGCGCCCGCCGTTCGTCGCAGGAGGCCGCATGAAACCCCATGCCGAGGCGGCAGTCGCGATGCCCCGGTCGGGCATCCGCGAGGTCATGGAACTCGCCGCCGGGAAAGATGGGCTGATCAAGCTGCATGTCGGGGAACCGAGTTTTCGCACCCCGCTGCATATCATCGAAGCGGCGCTGCAGGCCGCGAAGGATGGCCACACCCGGTACACCGCCAATGCCGGAACCGCGGAACTGCGGGCGGCTGTCGCGGCCCGCTACTCCCCGCGCTACGGCTACGAGATCTCCCCGGAGGAGGTGCTGGTCGGCGCCGGCGCGGTAAACGTGATTGCTGCCGTGCTCTTTTCGCTCATCGCCGACGGCGACGAGGTGCTCGCGCCCGATCCGGGTTGGCCCAACTACCACGGGCAGGTCATGCTGGCCCGCGGCGTCGCCGTTCCCTACCCGCTTCGGGCCGAGAACGGCTGGCTGCCGCGGACGGTTGATCTCGAGGCGCTCGTCACCCCGAGGACCAAGGTCCTCATCCTCAACAACCCGTCCAACCCCTGCGGCGTCGTCTGGCCCCGCGCCACCGTGCAGGCGGTGATGGAATGGGCGAAGGGGCACGACCTCTGGGTCATCACCGACGAAATCTATGAGGACCTCATTTACGACGGCGATTTCATCCCCGCCGCGCCCTTCGACCGCGAGCGGACGGTCGCCGTCGGCGGGTGTTCCAAGACCTACGCGATGACCGGCTGGCGCATCGGCTGGGGGATCGCGCCACGGGACCTGGTCGCGCTGGCGGCGAAGGTGCAGGAGGCGCTCGTCTCCTGCCCGTCGGACATCTCGCAGGCGGCCGCGGTGGCGGCATTGACTGGACCGCAGGCCTGCGTCGAGGAGATGCGCGCCGCCTACGAGCGGCGGCGCGATCTGGTGCGTGACCTGCTCGGGCCCGCCGGGCTGCTGCCGACCGTGCCGGAAGGGGCGTTCTACGCGATGGTCGATTTCCGCGCGCTCGGCATCCCGAGCCGCGAGGCGGTGCGGCGGTTGATCCAGGAGGAGGGCGTCACCCTCGCGCCGGGAACCGCCTTTGGGGAGGAGTCGGAGGGCATGGCGCGGATGTCGCTTGCCTCCTCCGACGAGGAGTTGCAGGCGGGATGCGAGCGGATCGTCGCCTTCGTCGGCCGCCACGCGAAGCAGGCCGCGGCCGTGTGACGGACGCATGGGCATGGGCGGGGGCGGGGTCGTGGGCGCCAGCCCGAACGCCCAACAGCCCATGATCCGCAACGATCAGGGGATTCGTGCCGGAGCGTGGGCTTCGGTGATGACGGAAGCGCGAACGAGGACACGATGAAACTGCTGACGTTCAAGGAAGCCGGAAAACTCAAGTTGGGCATTCTCACCGATGCCGGCGTGATCGACGTGGCGGAGGCGAAGACCGCGCTCGGCGTGCAGCGGGTGCCGTCGACGATGGATGCGGCGCTGGCGAAGGGCGTTTCGGGCCAGAATGCGCTGGCGAAACTGGTGGACGAGGCGAAGGGCAAGAAGGGCCCGTGGCTGAAGTCCGAGAAGAGCCTGACCATCGGCCCCGCGGTTCCCAATCCGGGCAAGATCATTTGCGTGGGGCTCAACTACCGCAAGCATGCCGAGGAATCGGGCATGGCCCCGCCGAAGACGCCGATCCTGTTTTCCAAGTTCAACAACACCATCGCCGCGCCGGGCGAGGCGGTTCCGCTGACCTCGGTTGGCGTCGAGTATGACTATGAGGTGGAGCTCGGCGTGGTCATCGGCAAGACCGCCCGGAACGTCACCAAGCGCTCCGCCCTCAAGCACGTCTACGGCTACGTCACCGCGAACGACATTTCCTGCCGCGACCTGCAGATGCGGACCGGCCAGTGGCTGATCGGCAAGACGCAGGACACGTTCCTGCCGATCGGCCCCTATGTCGTCACCTCCGACGAGGCCGGAGATCCGCAGTCACACGTGATCAAGACCTGGCACAACGGCAAGCTGCGCCAGAACAGCAACACGGCGGACATGATCTTCAATGTGGCCGAAATCATCGCCTACGCGAGCGCGATCTTCCCGCTCGAGCCGGGCGACGTGATCGTCACCGGGACCCCGGAAGGCGTCATCATGGGCCTGCCGGAGAAGAACTGGATCAAGCCGGGCGATGAGGTCACCGTCGAGGTCGAGGGCCTCGGCAAGCTGACCAACCCGTTCGTCGCGGGATAGGCTCCGGACGAACTCCGGACGCACCTGCACCAACCGAACGCCGCCGCGAACCATCGCGGCGGCGTTTTCGCTACTCGCTGCGACTGCACGGCTCGGCGACTCTCTCCGACAACACCGCGACGAAGGGCGGCGGCGCGTACCTGGAGAACGGCGCGATGGTGCTCGGCATCGAGGTGGCCAACAAGGCCACCATCACCGGCAACACGGCCACCGACGCAGCGCCCTCCGGTGGCGGCGTGTACTCCGACGACGCCGCAAACAGCTTCTCCGCGGTCGCCAACAGCGTTTCCGGCAACACCCCGGACCAGTGCGCCGGTCCCGGCGCAAGCTGCTGGAACCGGGAACCGCGGCGCCCCTGCGCCGAACCCCGTGAACTCCCGACC
>CAIPGK010000308.1 GCA_903864575.1 uncultured Chloroflexota bacterium | reverse complement strand
TCGACGTCCTGCGCTGATGCGCCGAACCCACGGAATCCGAGGCCAAGCGCGATACCGGCCCCCGCCGATGCCTGCAACAACCGCCGGCGCGCCATCGCCCGCGCCATCATCGCGTTCACCTGATGCGTCATCGCGTCGTTCCTCCCGCCGGATCCCCCGGCGTTTGTCCCCGGCGCACCGACACCGGCGCGCCAATCGAACCCCGGTGTACTTCACCGCGCCGAAGGTGAGCCCCCGGACAAGGTACCGCTGGATCACCCAGGTCAGCACCACGATCGGGAGCATCATCGCGACGGTGGCCGCGCAAATCGCGCCAATGTTGTTGCCCTGCGAACTCATCAGCCCGGCGAGCGCAACCGGCAGGGTCTTGGAGTTGCGTCCCGTCAGAACCAGCGCAAAGAGGAATTCGTTCCAGCTCAAGACAAAGGCAAAGACCCCCGCGGCCAACAAGCCCGGCAACGAAAGGGGAAGGACGATCTGGCGGAATGCCGTCCAGCGGTCACAACCGTCCACCATCGCGGCCTCCTCGAGTTCCCGCGGGATGCCCTGGAAGAAGCCGATCAGGATCCAGACCACGAAGGGCAGATTGAACGAGAGATAGACCATCGCCAGCGCCCAACCCCTGTCGAGCAGGCCGAGCTTCTGCGCAAGCAGGTAGAACGGTATGACCAGCGCAACCGGCGGCAGCATTTGCGTGCCGAGCACCGAAAAACTCAGCGCTCCACCGCCGGTGCGAAACCGCGCGATCGCATAGGCAGCCATCGCGCCAATGGCAAGACTGGCGAGCGCGGATACGGTCGCGATCCAGAGAGAGTTCCAGAAGAACTTCAGGAACGGCTCGTCGACGAACACCTTCGCGTAGTTCTCGAGCGAGGGTTTGAAGAAGACCGTCGCGGGCTGGTAGGCCAGCGAGCGGTTCGCCAGCGAGGTCCGCACCGTCCAAAGCACCGGAAGCAGAATCGTCAGGCACGCGACGATAAGGATCAGATGGCTGGCTGCCATGGTCCAATCGAATCGCCGCCGAGTTCCACCAGCGCGCTCGCTGGCTGCAACCGGAACCGTGACCGCGCTCGCCACCGCCCACCTCGTGTTCCCTGCAGCGCCCTCGCGTGAGCTGGCGCTGGCAATTGCGCGTGCAATCGATTCCAGCCGCACGCCCTGCGACCCCGGTAGGCTATGCCCGTGCGGAAAGGCTGTCAATCAGCCTCCGCGCCATTGCACGACCGGCTCCGCGCCACGCCGCCCGTTCCCCGGATATGATGCCTTCCATTGTGGAATGAGCCACCGGAAAGGATGCGAACATGAGCGGAATCGGGGTGCTTTCGGGGCAGATCGCCATGGTCACCGGCGCGGGAAGCGGAATCGGCGAGGCCATCGCCACAGCCCTCGCCGGCGCAGGCGCGCGGGTGGCCGTCACCGACATCGACCTTGGCGCCGCGACCCGGGTGGCCGACACGCTTCCCGGCGCCATGCCGTTCCATGTCGACGTGACCACGGCGCAATCCTCGCGGGATGCCGTCGCCGCGATCGAAGCCGCGATGGGTCCGCTCGACATCCTCTGCAACAACGCTGGCGTCTCCACCATGCGCAGGATCGTGGATCTCACCGAGCGCGACTGGGACTTCAATTTCGACGTGAACGCGAAAGGCGTCTTTCTCGTGACCCAGGCCGCCGTCCCGGGAATGATCCAGCGGCGCACGGGATGCATCGTCAATACCGCCTCGATGGCCGGGAAGATCGGCGTACCGCTCCTCGCCCACTACGCGGCCTCCAAGTGGGCCTGCATCGGCTTTACGAAGTCTTGCGCGCGGGAGTTCGGCGAATTCGGCATTCGCGTCAATTGCGTCTGTCCCGGCTACGTCCGCACCTCGATGCAGACGCGTGAGCTCGAGTGGGAGGCGTCGCTTCGGGGGATGACGCAGGAGGAAGTCACGGCCGAGTACATCTCCCAAACGCCGCTCGGCCGTTTGGAGACGCCCGAGGACGTGGCCAAGGTCGTCATGTGGCTCTGCTCGCCGGGCGCGGGGTTCGTCACAGGCGCGGCCATCGATGTTACCGGTGGAGCGAACCTGTAGACCCGTTTCCCGGCAGATTCCAGCGCTGCCAGGGCGGTCCGCCGGCGGACCGCCCCTTTTTTTCATCCTCCGTTCATGTTCGTCCGCAACGGTTGGCCTGCCTCCTGCGTCAGGAGCAACGACAGCCCGGCGCCCAGCCCGGCAATCCGACGACGGAGGGTCCCTGCCATGCGACCACGACGCTCCCTGCTATCTCTTGCAATCATCGCGCTCATGATCACGGCGATGCTGCCCGCACCGGTCCACGCGGATGGCGTTATCGTCGTCGACCCGCCGTGGTGCAAACCTTCCTGCGCCGACCCGGTCGTCCTCGCCGACATGCTGGAAATCCGGAACCATGACGTCGAGGTGACCATCGACGGCGATGTGGCCGAAACCCGCATCGATCAGACCTTCCACAATCCGAACGACTGGGCCGCGGAGGGAACCTACCTTTTCCCGATTCCGGACGGCGCGGCGGTTGGCGAGTTCAGGATGTGGGTTGACGGGAAGCCGGTCGAAGCCAGGCTCCTCGACGCGGCGCAGGCCCGCCAGACCTACGAGGAGATCGTCCGCAATCTCCGCGATCCCGCGCTCCTCGAATATGCCGGGCGCGGTCTGCTGCAGGCGAGCGTCTTTCCGATTCCACCGGGCGAGGACCGGAGGGTTGAAATCGCCTACGGTGAGATTCTCCCTACCGAGGGGGGCCTGAGCCATTACCGCTACGGACTGGACGTCGAGCGATTCTCTGCAGCGCCGCTCGAGCGCGTGTCCATTTCCGTCGCGATCGCCAGCGAGACGCCCCTTCGCGCCATTTACTCCCCGACCCACAAGATCGCCATCAACCGGGTTGACGAGACCCACGCCGCCATCGGGTGGGAGGCCAACGATGTCCGCCCCGAAGAGGATTTCGACCTTTACTTCAGCGCCAGTCCCGACCCGGTCGGCGCGCATCTCATCAGCGAATATGACCCCGTCGCGGGAGAAGGCCACTTCCTGCTGGTCGCCGCGCCCGGCATCGATGCGAAGGCCGAGACGGTCGCCAAGGACGTGATCCTCGTGCTCGACACCTCCGGCAGCATGGAGGGCGAGAAGATCGAGCAGGCGCGCGCGGCGCTGGCCGGCGTCCTGGAGCGCCTGAACCCGGAAGATCGGTTCGCCGCCATCGAGTTCAGCACGGGTGTCCGTCCCTACGACCCCGGCCTCCTCCCCGCCTCAGAGCGCGCGGGCGCGATGTCATGGGTCGAACGCCTCCCGGCCACCGGCGGCACGGACATCAACCGCGCCCTGCTGGAGGCCTTCGCGATGACCGATCCGGAGCGCCCGACGATGGTCATCTTCCTCACCGATGGTCTGCCCACCGAAGGTGAAACCAACCCCGATGCCATCCTCGCCAACGCCGAGCGCGACGCATCGGAGAATGTCCGCCTGTTCAACTTCGGCGTTGGCTACGATGTCGATACCCTGCTCCTCGACGCGCTCGCTACCAATCACCGCGGGCGGAGTTCCTATGTCGCGCCGGGAGAACAGATCGACGAGGCGGTGTCCGCGTTCTATGCGGGCATCAGCGCCCCGGTGCTTTCCGATCTCTCCATCGACTGGGGCGGACTTGACGTGGTCGATCTCTCCCCGGATCCAATCCCGGACCTCTTCAGCGGCTCGCAACTGGTCGTCGCGGGTCGCTACGAGCGACCAGGGGATGCGACCATCACGCTCGAAGGCACGGTGAACGGCGAACCCCGCGCCTATACGTTCCCGAATCAGACGCTCACCGGGAACACCGGCGACGGATGGATCGGCAGGCTCTGGGCGACGCGCCGCATCGGCTACCTGCTCAACCAGATTCGGCTCAATGGCGACAACCCTGAGCTCATCGACGCCATCGTCGATCTCAGCATCCGCTACGGCATCGTCACCCCGTATACCTCCTATCTCCTCACCGAGGATGACATCCTCGCCGCCCCCGCCCGCGGCGGCGCGTCGGAGATGATCGAGGATGCCGCAGTGCCCGCCGAGGTCTCCGGCGAGGCCGCGGTGAACGCATCCCGAACCATGGCAGGCCTGACCGACACCGATTCAGCCGCCGCCCCGCAGGCGACCGTCATGGTCGGCGGCCGCTCGATCGTCCCAGCCGATCGAATCACGTCGGCCGGCAACCGCACCTACGCAAATCGCGACGGCGTCTGGACCGACACCACCTTCGACCCCGCCACGGACACGACCCGCAAGGTCGCCTACCTCAGCGACGAGTACTTCGCTCTCCTCGCCGCCAACCCCGGGCTTGCGGCTGCATTCGCCCTCGGCGACCACGTCATCGCGCAGTCCGGATCCGACTTCATTGAGATAACCCCGGAAACGTAGGTCTCCGTCCATCTCCGGGCGCCGCGATCACGCGGCGCCCGGATTTCCGCCCGCCCAACGCTGGCAGTCGGCACGGACCGCGTGCGATGGTTCCTCCTCTGAATCGCCACCACCGCTGACCCCGCGAGGACCTCCATGCCGCTGCCGATCGAACCCGGAACCGCGTTCGCCGCCCGCGTGGAACAGCATCTGGACCACGACCGTATCGCCTGGCTCGTGACGGTCGATGCCGACGGCACACCCCAACCGAGCCCGATCTGGTTCCTCCGGGACGCCGACTCGATCCTGATCTTCAGCCGCCCTGACACCGGCAAGGTCCGCAACATCGCAGTCCGTCCCCGCGTCGCGATCCACTTCAACGGCGACAACAACGGCGGGGACATCGTCGTCCTCACCGGTCTGGCCGCACTTGCGCCGGACGCGCCGCCAGCGAACGCCATTCCCGAATATCTCGAAAAGTACCGGGCAGGCCTTCTCGACATCGGAATGACGCCGGATTCGTTCGCGGCAGAGTATTCGGCAGCGATCAGGATCGTGCCCGAGCGGATACGCGGCCACTGACGCGCTGGCCAGCAGAGAGATCAGCGAACGGCGTGCAGCAGCGCCTCAGCACCCGACCACAGCAGCAAGAGCACCAGCACGAACAGGAAAATTGCGCCGAATGCGGTGAGCAGCGTGACAAAGGCCGAGCGATCCGCAAGTGCGCGTTCCCGCCGCTCGCCCTCGGTTTGCTCGCGCTTCAGTTCCTGCGCGAACGGGTCTCCGCTTCCGCCGCCCGCCGGGTAAAATCCACCGACATAGCGGTTCATCACCTGATCCTGCACCAGATCGGCGCGAATGGTCCGATCGTATGCCGATCGTTTCGCCGGGTTGGACAGGGTGGTGTAGGCCACATTCAGGCGCTTCGCCTGCTCGTCCGCAAGCGCCCGCTGGTCGGGGCGCTTGCGGTCGGGGTGGATCGCCTTCATCCGCAAACGATAGGCACGGGTGATTTCGGGCCGCCCCGCATCGTATGGCACCCCGAGCACCTGGTAGTGATTTGGACTAGCGGTCGAAGGATCAGACACGAGCCAGTCCGGCAAGCGGGGAGAGCCGGCCCGCGCCAGCGATGCGGCACGCGCCGCTCCGGGTCGATTCTACGCCAGTGGATTCGTCGGGCAATGTACCGGAAGGACGGCACCGATGCACATCGAACTCGTCACGATCCCGTATCGGTACGACTCGGCCGACGAGGGCCTCGGTCTTGGCCCCGCGGCCTTGCTGGAAAGCGGACTCGCCGAAGGTCTCGCCGCCTCGGGCGTTCGCCTCGGTGAACCTCGCCGCGCCGACCTGCCCGACGAGGAGCGCATCGGCAACGACCCGGCGGCCAACATTGGCCGCCTCGGCCGCCACGCCGCAGCGCTCGTCACCGACGCGCTTCACCGCGGTCACCGCACCCTGGTGCTGGCGGGCGACGACACTGCCGCCGTCGGGATCGTCGCCGGCGTGCAGACGGCGGCGCCACATGCCCGGGTCGGGCTCGTATGGGTAGACGCCCACGGTGATTTCAACACACCCGAGACCTCCTTTAGTGGAATCCTCGCCGGAATGCCGGTCGCGATTCTCGCGGGTCTTGCAGGTCCCCGCTGGCGCGAAGCTGCCGGGGTGCTGAACCCGATTCCCACCGAACGCATCCTCGAAGTCGGGGTGCGCGACCTGGACGAAAAGGAGGAGACGCTCCTCCAGGCAACCGCCGTCAGAATCGTCCGTCCGGCGGAACTGGGGAACGAGGCCGCGTTCAACGGGATCGTTGAGCGGTTCGCACGCCGTTGCGACCTGTTGTGCGTGCACATCGATCTTGACGTGCTCGATCCGCGCTTCGTACCCAGCGCGTCCACACCGAGCGCGGGCGGTCTCGCTCCGGGCGAAGCGGGGAAGATCGTCGGCGCGCTGTTGGCGACCGGCAAGGTTGCCACCCTTTCCGTTGCCGGTCTCAACCCGGGAGCGGGCGTGCGGGGCCAGCAGTCCATCGCGTCGGCCATCACCCTGCTCGCCGCGGCACTGCCATCATGGGCCGAGCCGTCAGACGGTTGAGCCGCACACACACAGTTGCCCGACCCCCGACGTTCCTGCTAGACTGCATGCCGCGCCCGGAAACGGGTCGTTTTGTGTGCCTCCCACGGCGGCAATGATGATTGGCAGCGCGGGGCGATGGTTTCGCCGGACGCGCGGTGATGCGGAGAAGGGCTGAACGCGATGGTTGCCCAGTTGATTCGCTCCGTCGAATCGGAGCAGTTCAAGGCAGATGTTCCGGACTTCGGCCCTGGAGATACGGTTCGCGTCCACGCCAAGGTGGTCGAGGGCACCCGCGAGCGCATCCAGGTCTTCGAGGGCGTCGTCATCCGGCGCCGCAGTGGCGGGATCAACGAGAACTTCACGGTTCGCCGGATTGCTTCCCATGGGATCGGCGTCGAGCGAACCTTTCTCATCCACTCCCCGCGCATCGAGAAGATCGAGCTGACCCGCCGTGGCCGCGTTCGCCGGGCCAAGCTTTACTACCTCCGCGGGCTCACCGGCAAGGCGGCCCGCATCAAGGAACGCCGGACCTAAACCGGACCAGGCTGAACGGATTCCCGGCCCCATCCATCCCGGATGGGGCCGCTGCTTTTCGGCTCACCACTCGCCGATTCACGCAGATCCTTGCGCCTCCGAGCCCGCTTGCCGCCACGCTGCCCGCTTCGCAGCGTTTGAAGGCTGCCCGGCCCGTGGTATCGTCCCGCCCATGAAACGCGGAAGTTCCTCCCCCGCCTGTCCCGATTTCAGCGCCGAGCGCATGTTCTGGCGTGCGGGCATGCCATGCGTCGCGGGGGTCGATGAGGTAGGGCGCGGCGCGCTCGCCGGGCCGCTTGTCGCCGCCGCGGTCGTTTTTCCCGCCGCGAGCGGTTCCGCGCTCTCCCGCTTGCACCGCCTCCTCGCCGCCGTCCGGGATTCAAAACTCCTGAGCCACGCCGCTCGGGAATCCCTTGCAGGTCCCATCCGCGAGATTGCGCTCGGCGTGGGCGTCGGCGTCGTCGAATGCGACGAACTCGACGACCTCGGCGTGGCGGCCGCCAACCGGACCGCGATGGAGCGAGCTGTGCTCGCCCTGCCGATCGTCCCCGATGCCCTGCTGCTCGATGCCTGCAC
>CAIPGK010000307.1 GCA_903864575.1 uncultured Chloroflexota bacterium | reverse complement strand
GGCAGTATGTTTACGATGGCGCCGGCCGGGAGTACCTCGACTTCTTCGGCGGGATCGCCACCATCGCCAGCGGTCATGCCATCCCCGAGATCAACGACCCGATCAAGGAGCAACTGGACCGGATCGCCCACAGCAGCACGCTTTTCCTGATCCGCGCCCAGATCGAACTGGCGGAGCGCCTGCGGGAGATGACTCCGCCCGCCCTCAACAAGGTCTTTTTCTGCAACAGCGGCACCGAGGCCAACGAGGCCGCGATGCTCATCACGACCACCGCCCGCGGCAGCAACGAACTGCTCGCCCTGCGCCATGCCTATCACGGCCGCAGCTTCGCCACGACCGCCGCAACCGGCCAATCCACCTGGCGCAACAGCACCCTCTCCGGCCTGCATGTCCACTACGTCGCGAACCCGTACTGCTACCGATGCCCCTACGAAAAGACCTACCCCTCGTGCGATCTCCTCTGCGCGCGGGATCTCGAAGCCGTGATCCGCACCACGACGACCGGCCACCCGGCAGCCTTCATCGCCGAACCGATTCAGGGCGTCGGCGGGTTCCTGACCCCGCCGCCGGAGTACTTCATCCGCATCAAGGAAATCCTCGATCGCCACGGCATCCCGTTCATCTGCGACGAGGTGCAGACTGGCTGGGGACGCACCGGGGTGGCCGATTTCGGCTTCCAGGCCTACGGCGTGGAGCCTGATGTCGTCGTTTTCGCCAAGGGCCTCGCCAACGGCATCCCCATCGGCGGCCTCGTCGCCACCGACGAACTCGCATCGGCCATCCGAAGCCTGAGCCTCAGCACGTTCGGCGGCAACCCGATCGCCACCACCGCGGCGCTGGCCAACCTGAACTACATCGCCACCCACAACCTCCGCGATAACGCCCGCGTGGTCGGTGAATACCTCCAGCGCCGTCTCCGGGAGCTGGCCGAACGCCACCACGCCATCGGCGACGTGCGCGGCATGGGGCTGATGGTCGCGGTTGAACTGGTTCGCGACCGGGCAACCCGCGAGCCAGCGCCGGACATCCTCGCGCGCGTGCTGAACGGCGCGAAGGAACGGGGGCTGATCATCGGCCGCGGCGGTCTCCACGCGAACGTGATTCGCATCTGCCCGCCGCTGATCGTCACGCAGGCCGATGTCGACGCCGCCATCGATGCCCTCGACGGCGCATTCACCGCCGCTGCGGCATAGTTTCGCGACGACCCGCCAGCATGGGCTGGCGGAAATCTCTGCAGGGACGATTTGGAAGGGAAGCAACCATGCAGCCAGTCAACCAGGGAGAAGCCCAGTCCTTTCTCGACCGCCTTCTCGGGGTGCTGAAACTCGATGCGTTCACCTGGAACGGGATCAAGCTCGATCCGGCAGCGAACGGGCAGGCGTGGCTGATCGTCCTGCTCACCGGCCTGATCTCGGGCATCGGCTCGGCGCGAAACATTGCGGACGCGACCCTCCAGTTCCAGACAGCGATTGACGAGGCCGCGAAGTCCGATCCTGAACTGGCGGGCCAGTTGCAGACCGTGGCGCTCCAATCCTTCGACTCCCCCGGCGGCCGGATATCGATGATCGTTTCCGCAATCATCGGCGCGGTCATCGCCTGGCTGCTCTTTGCCGCGCTTTCCCGCTGGGCCGCCCGCCAGTTCTTCGGCGCGGACCCCAACGCCGCGAGCAACGAGCAGATGCGCCGCCTCACCGGCTGGGCCTACGCCCCGGCGCTGCTCAATATCCTTGCGCCGATCCCGTTGCTCGGAACGATCGCCACCATCGCCGCCGCCATTTGGGTGCTCGTGTCGCAGGTGCAGGCCGTCAAGCACGGCATGAACCTGACCACCGGCAAGGCGATCGGTGCGTCGATCGTCGCCTGGATCGTGCCGGCGCTCGTGCTCATCCTGCTCGTCTGCGCCTGCATCGGAATCGTGGCCGCCACCGGCGGCGTGACGCAGACCCCGTAGCATCTCCGTCCCGCATTCATGGTTTCTCCGCAATTCGCTCCTACACTGGAACCCGTCGCGAGCGTCCGGCGTTCATCGTGAAGTCAGCGCCAGACCCGCGCTCAGGATTCATGCTGTCAGCAACCGAACCGACCGACACAGGAGCAATCAGCCCATGCAACCCATGATCCGCCCGGCAGGAACCGGCCGCTCGCTCATCGACCGCATGGTCGGCGTGGCCACCCTCAAGCAACCCGTCTTCACCGACATCCGCCGCGATGTCGACGCGACCGGCCAGGCTCTTGCGGTCGTCGCCATCGCCGCCATCGCCGCCGGCATCGGCGCCATCGGATCGCCGCAACCCGGCATGATCTGGCAGGTTGCCATGGCGGTGGTCGGCTGGATCGTCTTCTCCCTCGTCGCCTTCTTCATCGGATCGCTCTTCGCCAGCAAGTCGGAGTCCGTCACCCTCGGTCAGGTGCTGCGCCTGATCGGCTTCGCGCAGACGCCGAAGATTCTGGGCGTGCTCGCGATCGTCCCGCTGCTCGGCTGGATCCCCGCGATGATCGCGGCGGTCTGGTTCCTCGTCGTCGCCATCATGGCGCTGCGCGAGGCCTTCAACGTTCCCACCGGCACGGCGGCCATCATCGGCGTGTTGTCGCTGGCGGTGGTCTTCGTGGTGAATGTCGTGCTCGGCACGATCTTCCACATCACCGGCGGCATTCTGCACTGGCTCTTCTAGCCGCAGGCTGATCCTGCGCGAACGCGGTTCCGCCGCCGTCATCCCGACG
>CAIPGK010000306.1 GCA_903864575.1 uncultured Chloroflexota bacterium | reverse complement strand
CGATGGCGCCGGTCTCGTCGGGCAGTACGCCACCAGCCGTCCTGCCCGTTGCGCGTTGTGGCGTATCCTTCCCGCTCTGTCAACCTCGGCGCCGTGGACTTCCGCGCGCTGCATCGAACGTGGAGCGTGGGGAGAGGGGCTGTGTCCCGGGTTCGTTCTGCGGTGCTCGCGGGATGCCTGATCGTGGTTTCGCTCGCAACCTCGCTGGCGGCCAGTGGACCGGGGGGCGAGGTCGTTCGCGGCAGACAGGTTCCCGAAACCGATCTGCCGTGGATGGTGTCGGTGCAATTCGGGGCATCCGGTGCGGGCGATCCCTTCGACGCCCACGGCTGCGGCGGGGAGGTGCTGGACTCCCGGCATGTACTCACCGCTGCCCATTGCGTCGCCTGGCCTGACGGACGGGTGACCGATCCTCGCAAGGTGCAGGTCTATTCCGGCTGGCATGTACTGCGGCCAGGCAAGGGCGACATCACGGCGGTATCGGCGATCCACGTGCACCCGGACTACTACGCTGAACGGGGGACGCCGCTGGAGCGATACGACGTGGCGATGCTCACGCTGGCGGAGCCGATCGAGGGTATCGTGCCTGCCCGGATCGTGGCCGAGGGCGAGCGGCGCTGGCAGCGCCCGGGGCAGGTCGTCCACGTCGCCGGTTGGGGCAGCACCAAGCCCTACGCCGGCGGCTATGGCGAGCGGACGCGGTTCAGGCGTCAGTTGATGGCGGGACGCCTGGATCTGATCGACGCGCGGTCCTGCGTGGAGCGGTTGCGGCCGAAGGGGATTCGCGGGCTGAATACCGAAGCGTCGATCTGCGCCGTGCCCGATCCGGGCGGGTCGTGCTGGAACGACAGCGGCGGGCCGCTGTACGTGGAGACCGGCACGGGGGTCGTGGTAATTGGCACGCTGAGCTGGGGCTTCGGGTGCGGCATTCACGGGATGCCGGAGATGTATACCCGGCTGAGTGATCCGCCGGTCGCGCGCTGGATCACCGAGCGGTTGGGCTCGTCGTGATCCGCTGTTCCCCCGGGTGCTACCCGCGATCCTCGCGCATGTAGGGCTTGCCCAGCGCGGCGGGCGCTCCAAGCCGTTGCCGCGCGCCGGGGCGGCTGGCGAGGACCAGCACGACGATGGTGAGGATATAGGGAAGCATGTTGAGGAAGAAGGGCGAGACGGGAACGCTGCCGGTGGTCTGCAACCGAAAGCCGAGCGCCTCGACGCCGCCGAAGAGGTACGCGCCGAGCACGGCGCGCGCGGGGTTCCAGCCGGCGAAGATGACCAGCGCGACCGCGATCCAGCCGCGACCCGCGGTGATGCCCTCGACCCAGCTCGGATTGGTGCCGAGCGAGATCGCCGCGCCGCCGATGCCCGCGAGCGCCCCGCCGAGGATCACGTAGAACGCCCGCAGCTTCGCCACGTCGACGCCCATCGCATCGGCGGCTTCGGGACGTTCGCCGAGGGCGCGCAGACGCAGGCCGGCGCGGGTCTTGTAGATGTAGAACCAGAGGAAGGCCGCGAGGGCATAGCTGATGTAGACCAGCGCGCTCTGCTGGAAGAAGATGCGGCCAATGTAGGGAAGCTGCGAAAGACCCGGCACCGGGAGCCGCCCGAAACTGTCGGGCATCGGCTGGCCGACGATGGGCTGACCGAGAAATGCCGACAGCCCCGCGCCGAAGAGGGTCAGGGCGAGACCGCTCACGACCTGGTTGGCGCGGAGACCGACCGTCAGCAGAGCATGGATGCTGGCCATCAGCGCCCCGGCGACGAGTGCGGCGATGAGGCCAAGCCACGGGTTGCCGGTCGCCAGGCAGGCCATCGCGCCGGCAAGCGCGCCCATCAGCATCATGCCCTCGACGCCGAGGTTGAGCACGCCGGCGCGCTCGGCCAGAACTTCGCCGAGACAGGCGTAGAGAATGGCGGTGCCGTAGGTGATGGCGGCGGCGAGCACCGAGACGATGAAGGCGGGGGTCAGGAAGTCCACGCGGTCAGTCTCCGGAGGTTTCGGCGGCAACCGGGGCGGGCGGGGCGGGCGCGCCGGTGCGAACGATGCGGTAACGGGTGAACATTTCGCCGCCGAGCAGGAAGAAGAGGATGATGCCCTGCAGCATCGGGGCGACCGCGGCGGGGAGCCCCATCGACATCTGCAGTTGGTCGCCGCCGACGAGCAGGGCGGCAAGGAAGAAGGCGACGGCGATGATGCCCGCCGGGTGGAGGCGACCGACCCAGGCGACGATGATCGCGGTGTAGCCGTATCCGGGCGAGAGATTGCGCTGCAACTGGTGGGCGATGCCTGCGACCTCGCTCATGCCCGCGATGCCGCAGAGCGCGCCGGAGAGGGCCATCACCAGCAGGATGGTCCGCTTCGTGGACATGCCGGCATAGCGGGCTGCCCGCGCGGATTCGCCCATGACGCCGATCTCGTAGCCCCAACGGGTGCGGCGAAGCATGATCCAGAGGATGATGGCCGCGACGAGCCCGAGCAGGAGGCCGAGGTGGACCCGCGTCGTGCCCCAGTTCGGCAGCCATGCCGCTTCGGGGAATTGCGGGGTTCCCGGGAACCCGAAGGACTGCGGATCCTTCCACGGACCGTGGACGAGCCATTCCGCGAAGAGGATGGCGACGTAGTTCATCATGAGCGTGGTAATCGTCTCGTTGGTGCCGAGGTAGGCCTTGAGCGCGCCGGGAATCAGACCCCAGATGGCGCCGCCGATCATGCTGGCGACGATCATCGCCGGGACCATCACCCAGCCATTCGCGTTGGGCATGCCATAGAGGGCGATCCAGGTGGCAAAGATCGCGCCGAGATAGAGTTGCCCTTCGCCGCCGATGTTCCAGAGTTGCATCCGGAAGGCGACCGAGACGCCGAGACCGGTAAGCAACAGCGGGGTCATCTTGACCAGCGTTTCGGCCAGACCGTTCCGGT
>CAIPGK010000305.1 GCA_903864575.1 uncultured Chloroflexota bacterium | reverse complement strand
GGCGACGCGGATCGCGCGCTCGCCGCGCTCGCGCTCGTCCGCGATCGCGGCCGGGCGTCCAATATCCGCTTCCACGTCGGCCGCGTGTTGCCGCTCATGGCCGCGGCCCATGCCGTCGCAGGCGACGAGGATGCCGCCATCGCCGTCATGGGGGAGGCACTCGCCCTCGAACCGGCCCTCGCTGTCCGACGCTTTGCCGACGCCGGTCCATCCGCCATGGAACTGCTCCGCGCCATGGCCGGCGATCCTGGCCGCGAGATGGCCGCCCGCGCCGCGGCCGTCATCGCCACGCTCGGTGATGACGCGGATCCGGGTTCTCCCCCGGGCAGGGATGCCGCCTCCAGTGCGCTCACGCCCCGTGAAGCGCTTGTCCTCGCCCGCATGGCCGACGCGAAGACCAACAAGGAAATCGCCGCCGAGCTGGGGATCGCCGCCACGACCGTCCGCGAGCACACGGTCCGGATTTTCCGCAAACTCGATGTCGGCGACCGCCGCTCCGCGGTGGATGCCGCCCGCGCCGCGGGCTGGCTGCCGGCCCGCTGACCGGCGGTATCCCGTCTCCCCACCCCCGGGTTCCGCTCTCATGATGGCGCCGCCATCATTCTTCGATGCGTCATACATCGACCCTACACGCTGTCGACGCCATGCAGGATGGACGAACACCCTGAGCTACCGTAAACTCGGGAATTGATGGTCATGTCGCTGGGGTTCCGTTCCCGGATGTGGGAGGGGTGCGCCAGTTCGGACCGGTGATTCACCCAAGGAGCAGCCCGTGGATCAGCCGTCGTTCGATCGCATCACCCGCCTGCTCGGCGGCGGCGCCACGCGCAGGCAGGGTCTGGCTGCGGCGCTTGCCGGCGTGCTCGGCCTCGCCGTGCCCGCGGCCGCGCCCACCGTCGTCGCCGCCGGGCCCGAAGACGAAGGCAACCCCGGTAAGGAGGCCAAGTGCCTCAGGGGCAAGGCCGCCCGGAAGAAGCGCTGCCGGAAGCACACGCAGTGCTGCACCGGCTACTGCAAGAAGATAAAGAAGCGGAAGAACGGCAAGCTGCGAAAGATCCGCCGCTGCCGCTGCGCCCCCGAGGGGTTCGTCTGCGGCGCGAAAACCAAGTGCTGCGGCGGCATGACCTGCGCCACGGGAAAATGCGCCTCGAATACGCCGCCGAAGCCGGGCAACCCGATCCCGACCGGCGAGGCCTGCGTGGCCGGCGTCGACACCTGCGCTGACGCGTCGGCAACCTGCGTTGTCTACGCTGGCGGCAACCCCGCCGGAACCCACTGCGTGCTGCCTGTGTCCTCTGCCTGCACGGCGGCCAGCCAGTGCGCCTCCTATGTGTGCACCGCGGGCACGTGCGCCGCACCGAATCCCGGCAAATCCGTCCCGACCGGCGACGCCTGCGTGGTCGGCCTCGACACCTGCGCCGACGCGTCGGCAACCTGCGTCGTCTACGCTGGCGGCAACCCCGCCGGAACCCACTGCGTGCTGCCCGTGTCCTCTGCCTGCACGGCGGCCAGCCAGTGCGCTTCCTACGTGTGCACCGCGGGCACGTGCGCCGCACCGAATCCCGGCAAATCCGTCCCGACCGGCGACGCCTGCGTGGTCGGCCTCGACACCTGCGCTGACGCGTCGGCAACCTGCGTTGTCTACGAGGGCGGCAACCCCGCCGGAACCCACTGCGTGCTGCCCGTGTCCTCTGCCTGCACGGCGGCCGGCGAGTGCGTCTCGCACGTGTGCACGGCGGGCACATGCGCCGCGCGGGCCATCTGCACGGTCTGCTCCACGTGCACGTACACCACGGTGCAGGCGGCGATCACCGCGCTCGAATCCGCGGCGACCATGCAGACCGTCTCCATCGCCAGCGGTGAATACATCGAAGACCTGAGCCTCATCGGCAAGATCGCCCTGGCTGCGTGCAACGGTGAGGCGGTGACCTTGCGCAACGCAACTGCAGGAACGCGGACGATCTATTTCAACGCTCCAAACGCGGAACTGGTGCTGACCGACATCACCGTCTCGGCCAAGCAGCCGTTTGATGTGGTCGATGGCGGCGGCGGCATCGACGTCTCGAGCAACGGCAAGTTGACGCTTGGCGGAACGACTGCCATCACCGGGAATTTTCAGACGGGTGGTGGTGGCATCAGAACCACCAACGGGAGCCAGGTCGTCATGAACGACAGTTCGACCGTCAGCGGCAACTTGTCCGCTCATGGCACCAGGGGCGGCGGCGGCGTGTACCTCGAGGATGCCAGCACCCTCGAGATGAACGACGACTCCTCCATCTCCGACAACGATGATGGCTCGCCCGGCGGCGGGGGCGTCTTCACCAACAGCAACAGCGCGATCCTCACCATGAACGATCGCAGCAAGATCACCGGCAACACGACGACCGGCGATGGCGGCGGCGTCTTGCTGGATGCCGATACCAGCCTTGTCATCAACTCCCAGGACGTCCGCATCACTGGCAACACGGCGAGCGATGAGGGAGGTGGCGGCTACCAGCGCACGGGATCCTCCGCTCCCGCCGGCGTCACCTCCACCGTCTTCAATGGCAACACCGCGACCACCTCGTGCAACAACTACTGGATCAAGAACGGCTCGAACTGCTTCCTGACCTGACCGGCGCGCCGCCGGGCCGTCCGGCGGAATCCCGGACCTGATGCGGGCGCCGTGAACGCCAGACGCTTCCCGGCGCCCGCATCCCCCGGACTCCTGCTCCCGCCGCGGCGGGAACAGGGGCCCTTCGTGGCCCTTCGAGCGGCCATGGGGTGAGCGCCCACCGGGGCGTGGCGTCACGCCGCCATGCGCTCCCGCTCGCGCGCCGCGGCAGGAGCGGCAGCGGGCGCGGAGCCGATCGTTCTTGCGGGATTGGGCCGCCCCCCCCCTACATCGATCCTACATGTCGTCGACGCCATGCAGGATGGACGAACACCGGGCGCAACCGGAAACTCGGGAGCAGTTGGTCATCACGCCAGCGCGCCCTCCCCGGGCACGGCCGCCATGCCCGGGGTTTCCGAGGGGCCGGATCGAGGATTCGCGAACGGAGCAACCGATGGATCAGGCCGCGTTCGACCGCATCGCCCGCCTGCTCGGTGGCGAGTCCACTCGCAGGCAGGGCATCGCCGCCGCGTTGGGGGGGATGCTGGGTCTCGCTGCCGTAACCACGGAGCGGGATGCGGCGGTTGCCGCGCCCGCATCCCGCGGGCACAAGCGGCGCCCCAGACCCGAGGGACCCTGCGGCGACGGCACGCGCAAGGACAACATCTGCACGCGGAACTCGGACTGCTGCACCAACATCTGCAACGTCGAACTCGGCAAGAAGAACGTCGACCGCAAGGGCCGATGCCGCTGCATGCGGCGCGGTCAGCCCTGCAAGGCGGACCGCAACTGCTGCAACACCCTCACCTGCAATGGCGAGGTCTGTGGCGAAGCGGTGGTCTGCACCGTCTGCGCCAGCGGCTGCCCCTACACCACCGTCGAGGCCGCCTACGCCGCCGCCGCCCCCGGGTCCGTCATTCTCATCGACGCGGGAACCTACCCGACCCAGATCCTCGTGGACAAGAACATCACCCTCGAGGCCTGCGGCGACGCCGACCCCGTGCTCACCCCCAGCCGCGAGTCGTTGATCGATTCCTACTACGTTGTCATGGCAGAGGATTCCTCCAGCACCACCCCCCGCTCCATCACCCTGTCAGGCCTCACCTTCACCGGCACCGGCGCTCAACAGGAGTGGCTCCTGTACGCCGAGGCAGCCGGCAACATCGCCTGGAACATTCGCAACTGCACCTTCTCCACCGCCGACATCGGGCTGCACACCGCCGGAACCGGGCATGTGATCGAGAACTCGACCTTCACCAAGTGCGGCGCTGGCCTCTGGTTCTCGGGCTTCGACGTGTCCGACAGCCTCACCGCAACCGGCTGCACCTTCAGCGATTGCACCGGATCTGGTTTCGTCGTCGATAGCGCCACCGCCACGCTCACGAACTGCACCGTCACGGGCAATCAGGACAGCGGTTGCGGCGTGTATGACGGCAACTTCACCCTTGCCAACACCAGCGTCACCGGGAACTCCTCCACGTCCTGGGGCGGCGGCGTGTTTGCTCAGGCCGGGTACGACTCGGGCAACACGACGGTCACCTTCTCCGGGACCACCCTTGTCACCGGCAATACCGCGCCCGAGGCCAGCGGCATCGGCGTCGTCAACAACGGCGTGTTCACGACCACCGTCATCGGCGCCAGCAGCGCCAACGTCAAGAACAATCTCACCGGCGACCAGTGCGAAATCTCGACCGACGCCGTCAACTGGACGCCTGTGGCCAACTGCGCGTACTAGACTCGGGTTCCGCAGTCGGGCTTCACATTCGGGCCGGAGGGCAGCGCCGCCCCCCGGCCTGAACGTTGCTCATCAGGTGAACCGTTTTCCCGGGATGGGACCCGTGCCGCGCCGTGCTGGCGCGTTTCCGGAATGGCCGCGCCCGGACGGATGGGTTTCTCGGACTGCCTGTCACAACGTACACTCCCGTGAAGTGCCATGGTGTGTGATTCACCTTGCCGCAGCACGACAAAGGGAGCGACATGGAGGGCGAAGCCGTCCGGAGGGCGGATGCGGTTTCGGTCCTGTTGTCGATGGTGACCGAATCCATCGTCGCCGGGCCATTGCGCCGGTCGACAACCGATACTGCCGAGCAGACCCTCGACTACATCCAGCGGTTCGATTACCACACCCGCTTCTATGACGTGTTCATGGCGGCGGACGGGCGGCGCATCATCGCCATCGGGCCGCCGTTCACCGACGAGGTCCGGTTCAGCACGTGGCCCGAACGCGAGCCATGTCACGTGGAGTTCCGGCGGCCATCGCTTGAGGTGTGGGGATTCTTTGCCCAGGCGATCGTCACGCCACCGCAGCCTGGCGCATGCGCCGCGCTGGTGATGGAGGCGCGCGGCCGCGAGACCGTGATCCCGGTGCAGCCGAATCTTGGTCCATTCTTCGCCGGGTGTCGGGTCCTGATCGCAAAGAACCGCAACATGGAGTTGCTCTGGATGCGGGATTGGGCCGAGTTCCACGCCCGCGAGCATGGCTTCGACGCGGTGGTGCTCTACGACAACGGATCGGACCGGTACACGCCCGGAGAGATCGAGCAGGTGCTTTGCGGGGTTCCAGGCGTCCGGCGCGTCGCCGTTGTCGACATGCCCGCCTCGTTCGGGCCGGTTTCCTCCCGGACCTCCCGGTTTGCGAACAGCGGCAATTTCCTCCAGTACGCGATTCCCGCGCACGCGGTGTGGCGGATGGCTCCGCAGGCGGAACTGGTGATGCATCTCGACATCGACGAGTTGCTCGTCGCGAACGACCGGGACGTGTTTGGTCATCTCCTCGCGGAACAGGTGGCGCCTGTGCTGCACATCGATGGGGTTAATGTCCTGTCAGCGGCGCCGGCGACCGATGGAATTCCGCGGCATCGTGACGGGGCGCTGATTTCGGCCGCGGCTGGAACCCGGGCGGGCAAGTGGATCGCCTGGCCGGGGGCGCTGCCGGACGTTGCCGCGCCGGGGCTTCACGGGGTCGACCGGTCGCCGGTCGTCTCCTGCCCGCTCGATGTTGCGACGATGTACAACGTTCTCGCGGTCTCGACAGGATGGCACGACGCGATCAGGCGCTGGCAGATCGTTGCCGGCGATGCGATGGAGAATCCGGTGTTGCGGGCGACGCTCGACCGCCAGCCCTGGGTCGATCCCGATGCGCTGGGCGCGTGGGACCCGTTATCCATCGACGACCCGCAGGCGCTCATCCGCTGGGGGAGCGATCGTCTGCGGGACGGCGACGCCATTGAAGCGCTCCGGGCGGCGCGGGCGGCGCGGGAGCGCAATCCCTCGGCGCTGGCCGCGCAGGAATTGCTGGCGATCGCCAGCCGAGCCGCCACGATTGCCGATCTGCCGCTCATCGCCCGTCTGACGGCCGAGGAGACGGTGCTGCTCGACGCGGCCGCGCGATCCGCCGGGACGGTCATTGCGTATGGCGTGGGAGAGGGTACGCGGCGGCTTGCCGCACTGGGGATCGAGCATGTGGTGATCGTGGAGAACTCGCCGCAGTGGGCGAACACCGTGCAGCGGGATCCGCTGGTCGCTGTCGCCAGTGGGGATGGGCGCATGCGCATGCAGGTGGTCGCGATGGGTCCAGTGACGGGATACGGGTTTCCAGCGAGCGATGTGCTGCAGGAGACGTGGCCGAAGTACTGGCAAGCGCCGTGGAATGTGGTCGAACCGGCGCATGTCGATCTCGCCATCGTCGATGGCCGGTTTCGTGTCGCCTGCGCGCTCACGGCGCTGCTTGCCGGTCCGGATGGGCTGGTGGTGCTGATCCACGATTTCTGGAGCAGTCCGTGGTATCACGCCGTGCTGGCGCATGCGGTGGAGATCGGTTCGGCGGGGCGGTCCGTGCTGCTGGTTCGGTCGCGGGCGTTCGATGCCGCCGCCGCGGAGGCGGACCTGCAGGCGTACGCGTACGATCCGCGCTGATTACCGCCGGGGAGCGTGCCCACGCCCCGCACGGGCTGGAACGCCGGCAGCCCCCGCCGAAGCAGGGGCCGCTGGCGCGGAGCGATGGCCGGCGAGGTGGCGAGGGTCGTCAGCCGGTCAGCTTTGGGTCCAGATCGAGATCTGCCGGTTGTTGGAGTCGGTCACCCAGGCAGTCAATGAGGATGTCGACACGAACAGGTTGAATGGCGTGTTGAGGGTGCTGGAGCCAAATTGGGCGCTGTAGCTCCAGACTGTGGACGCCGTGGTTGGCCGGG
>CAIPGK010000304.1 GCA_903864575.1 uncultured Chloroflexota bacterium | reverse complement strand
GGCGCCGAGCGCCGTGATGGCGGTCGCGAGCAACCAGCCGACAGGCAGGGCAAAAAGAAGTGCGTCGATCCGATCGAGGATGCCTCCGTGGCCGGGAATGACGTCGCCGCTGTCTTTGACGCCGGCCTGTCGCTTCATCAGGGATTCGGAAAGGTCGCCGACCTGGCCGGCCACGCCGAGCAGGAGCCCGCTGACGATGGCGGCGACCGGCCCACCGGGAAGACCGAAGAGGGAGAAGCAGGCGAGCGCCACGAGGGCCGCTCCCACCAGGCCGCCAAGTGCGCCCTCGATGGTCTTGTTCGGGCTGAGATGTGGGGCAAGTTTATGCTTGCCAATCGAACGGCCGACGAGATAGGCGGCGGTGTCGGCGATCCAGGTGACAAGGATCACGAGCAATGTCCAGCCGAGGCCGATGGGGGCAGAGGGCCAGGCGAAGGCGAGGGTGTCACTGAGGTGGACGAGCCACGGCGCCGCGGCGTCGCCGGGGAGACCGCGAAGCCAGGTTGCCGCGAGCGCAGGGATGCCAAGGTAGAGCGATCCGGAGACGGCGAGCGCCCACCCCGAGATCGCCCCCGGATTCATCGGGTCGGCAAACTGAGCGACGAGGGGAGCGGCGAAAGCGATGCCGAGGATGGCGGCGTCAACCGCAATCGGCCAATGAAAATATCCAGACAGCAGCAGGGCGATGACCGCCAGCACGCCAGTCGGTGGTATGCGGGGAGCGAACGGAAGCCGAGCGCTCATGGCTGCGAATTCCCGCCAGCCAACGACGGCGAGCAGACCCATGAGCAAGGCGAACACGGGGCCGCCGAGCAGGGCCGGGATCAGACCGGCAAGAATGACGCCGATGGCGCTGATCGCTCGGGTGCGCATCGGTCAGGAGTCCGACAGGACTGGCGATGTGCTCTTGATTCCCCCGAAGCGACGATCGCGCCGCGCGTAATCCTCGACGGCGGCGCGGAGGTGCTCCGGGCCGAAATCGGGCCACAGGGTGGGGGTGAAGTAGAGTTCCGCGTAGGCGGATTGCCAGAGCAGAAAATTGCTCAGACGATGCTCTCCCGAGGTGCGGACGATTAAATCAGGGTCCGGGATGTCGCGGGTGAAAAGGTGACGGGCAAGCGTTTCCTCGTCGATCTCGCCTGGGGGAATCCCCGCGGAGACAATGTCTCGCACGGCGGCAAGAAGCTCCTGTCTGCCACCGTAGTTGAAGGCAAGGGTGAGCACGAGGCCGGAGTTATTGCGCGTGAGTTCGATGGCGTCGAGCACGCCGGCGCGCAGGCCAGGTTCGAGTCCTTCGAGACTGCCGATGTGCCGAAGCTGCGCGCCCTGCCGATGAAGTTCCGTGGTTTCCCGCTGAATGGCCTCGCTGAGGATCCGCATGATGCCGTGGATTTCATCGACCGGCCTGCGCCAGTTTTCGGTCGAGAATGCCCAAAGGGTCAGATATTCGATACCGAGATTGACTGCGGCATGGGTAATGCGGCGGATGTTCTCGGTGCCCTGCTCATGGCCCGCGATGCGCGGCAGGCCCCGCTGAGCGGCCCAGCGGCCGTTGCCGTCCATGATGATGGCGACATGCCGCGGTCCATTCACGCCGTCGACCGAAAGGGCCGACGCGGCGTGAGCGACCGCGTCCATGTCGTGGCCTGAGCGTCCGGGCTCCACGGCGCCTCCGTGAGCGGCCTGGCGGATTGTTCCGCTCAGACCTCCATCACCTCATGTTCCTTCGACTTCCCGATGCGATCGACCTCTTCGGTGTACTTTTTGGTGAGGTCGTCGATCTGCTTGTGGCCGCGTGTCTCATCGTCCTCGGAGATCATTTTCTCCGAGAGCAGGGACTTGATGTCGCCCTGGGCGTCGCGGCGAACATTCCGGATCGCAACTTTGCCGTCCTCGACGTACTGATGAACCAGTTTGACGAGTTGCTTGCGGCGCTCCTCCGTCAGCGGTGGAATGCCGATGCGGATGACCTGCCCGTCGTTGTTCGGGTTCAGGCCGAGATCGGACTTCTGGATTGCCTTCTCGATAGCGCCCATAACGCCCTTGTCGTAGGGCTGAATGACCAGAAGGCGGGACTCGGGGACGGAGATGTTGGCCATCTGGTTCAACGGCGTCGGGGTGCCGTAATACTCGACGACAATGCGGTCGACGAGGCTCGGGGAGGCGCGGCCGGTGCGGACCGTTGAAAGGTGGTGCTGGAAAGAATCAATGGCTTTCGCCATGCGGACGTCGGCGTCGCTGATCACATCGGCAATCATGGTTGTTGTCTCCTCTTGCCGGCGGCACGCCGCCACGGAGCCGGATCCGGCGTCACTTGCCTTCGCCGGCGAAGACGGATGGTCCGTCGGTCACCAGGGTGCCGACGGCGTCGCCGGTCACCGCATGTTCGATCGACTCCTCGCCAGCCATGTCGAAGACGAGGATAGGCAGATTATTGTCCCTGAGCAATGCCAGCGCCGACGTGTCCATCACCCGCAGGTTGCGTTCGATGGCCTCCTGGTGGGAAATCCGGAGGTAGCGCCGTGCGTCAGGGTTGAGACGCGGGTCGGACTCGTAGACGCCATCCACCCCATTCTTGGCCATGAGCATGATGTCGGTGTCGAGTTCGAGGGCTCGTAGTGCGGCGGCGGTGTCGGTCGTGAAATAGGGGTTTCCGGTGCCTGCGGCGAGGATCACGACGCGGCCCTTCTCCATATGCCGGATCGCCCGCCGGCGGATGTAGGGTTCCGCGACCTCGTGCATCTCGATGGCGGTCATGACGCGAGTCTGGACGCCATTTCGCTCCAGCCCATCCTGGAGGGCAAGGCCGTTGAGGACGGTTGCCACCATGCCCATGTAGTCTGCGGTGGAACGGTCCATGCCGCGGCTGGAGGCAGCAATGCCACGAAAGATGTTTCCACCGCCGATGACGATGGCGACCTCGACGTCGAGTTCCTTGACGTGAAGGATCTGGAGCGCAAGGCGCTGCACGATTTCGGGATCGATCCCGTACTGGCCATCACCTGCCAGTGCCTCGCCGCTGAGTTTGAGCAGAATCCGCTGATACTTCGGCGCCACAGCCAGCCCCTCATGAGCAAGGATCGGGTCCGGCCGCAGGATCGCGGCCGGACCGGGTAGGCCGTGGATCAGGCGTCGCCTTCAGCCTGCGGGACACCCGCGCCGACCTCGAACCGGGCGAAGCGGCGAACGACGATGTTCTCGCCGATCTTGGCGATGGATCCCTTGACCAGATCGCGGATGCTGCGCTTCGGGTCCTTGATGAACGGTTGCTCGAGGAGACAGACTGCCTCGGCTGCGCGCTCGCGGGAGCCGAATTCCCGCTCGAGGTCCGCCCAGTCGGCCTCGGGCACCACTGCGACCTCAAGGTAGCGCGGCGAGGTCGCCGCGACCTGCATGGCGATATCGTGGGCCAGCTCCTTGAAGTCGGGGGTGCGGGCCACGAAGTCGGTCTCGCAGTTGACTTCACCGAGGGAGGCGATGCGGCCACCACCGTGGATGTAGGGCTCGATCAGCCCCTGTGAGGCCTCACGGCCAGACTTCTTGTCCGCCTTGGCAAGACCCTGCTGGCGGAGGAGGTCCATCGCCTTGTCGACGTGGCCTCCCGTCTCCTCCAGCGCGCGCTTGCATTCCATGATGCCCGCGCCGGTCTTCTCGCGCAGTTCCTTGACGAGGTTCGCGCCGATCGACACCTGTCCTGCTCCTTTTTCGTGATGCGGTAAGCCCGGACGCCCCGGGCAGGATGCGGCGGTCCGGGTGCTCCGGACCGCCACGCCTGGATTGCCGTTGGTCGGCGGCGCGAGCCGCCGCGAATCAGCCGTTAGTCGCGGCCCTCGGCTGCGGCTTCCGCCTCGCTGGCGAAGAGCGCCGACGCTTCGATATCCGTTGCGCTCGGGATCAGATTCTCGCGGTCGGCGTGGGAGACTTCCGCGCGCATCTGTCCGGCAAGCGCGGCATCCGCGATGCCGGCGGTGATCAGGCGAACCGAGCGGATCGCGTCGTCGTTGCCCGGGATCAGGAAGTCGACGTCATCCGGGTCGCAGTTGGTGTCGGTGATGGCGATGACCGGGATGCCGAGGCGGCGAGCTTCATGAATTGCGAGGTGTTCGCGCTTCGGATCGATGATGAAAATGGCGCCCGGCAGCTGGGTCATGTCCCGCATGCCGCCAAGCGTGCGCTCGAGGCGCTCGAGGTCCGCCAGCTTCGCCGCGCCTTCCTGCTTGGGGAGGAAGTCGAAGTCGCCGCGGGCGCGCTCGGCCTGGAGTTGCTTCATGGTTCGCAGCCGGGTGCGGATGGTGACGAAGTTGGTGAGCGTGCCGCCGAGCCATCGCCGGTTGACGAAGTACTGGCCGGAGCGGCGCGCCTCGCGCTCGACGACGTCCTGCGCCTGCTTCTTGGTTCCGACGAAGAGCACCTTGCCGCCGCGAGCGGTCAGCTCGGTGATGAAGCGGTGGGCATCCTCGAGCATGCCGACCGTCTGCTGAAGGTCGATGATGTGGACGCCGTTGCGCTCGGTGAAGATGTACGGCTTCATCTTCGGGTTCCAGCGCTTCGCCTGGTGGCCGAAGTGCACGCCCGCTTCGAGGAGGGCCTTGAGGCTGACCTTCGGGCCGCCGTACGCGTTCATGTCCTGCACGAGAACAGACCTCCGGATGACGTTTGCCTCCGCGCCATTCATCCCGGTGGCGAACCGCTCGAAGGCGGCACGCCGCCACCAGTCCCGGCGCGTGCGAAATAGCGGCCCGACAGGTGTCGGGCCGCAGTGCAGTATAGCAGCTCGGGGGAACGGAATGGCGAGAAGTGGACGCGTCTACTGCTCTCCGAGCCGGACGTACTGCTCGATGACGTACCCGGACTCGCCGCTCTCGGCTACCGTCACCGGCAACCAGTCGCACTGACCCGCTTCGACGGCCTCGCCGCTGGTGACGAGTTGGGTTCCCGGCGGCAAAACCCGGATGGCCGCGCCTTCGGTCGAGGGGGCGTCGCGGAGGTTCACCTCGTCCGTGGTGGCGATGGTGGTTCCAACGTCGTAGGTTGGCAACCCCGCGCACGGGTTGTTGGGGTCCACTGCAGGCGGTTGCTGGGGTTGCTGGGTCGCCTGGGCAATCGGGGTGATGACCGGCGGGGTTGGGGGGACGATCACTGCCTGCGTCGGCACACCAACGACGGCGGGCTGGGTGCCGACAGCGGCGGGCGGCAACCCGGGCGTTGGCTGGACCAGCACCGTGGTCGGGGCAACGGCGGGCGGGGTGGCGGGGGCGATCGGAGTCACCAATGCGATGGCCGAAGGTTCGACCGGAGCTTCGGCTGAGTTGTCGCCGACAATTGCGCTTGCCCAGTACCAAAGGAGGCCGACCAGCAGCAGGAGACCCATGACTGGAAGAGCAACTCGGAGATAGTCCGTCCAGTAACGCTCTTCTGCGGGGTAGGCGGAGCGATCCGCCTCGCCGCGCCCGGTGACGCGGGCACGCTCCATTCCGGCGCTTCGTTGCTGCCGGGTATCTCGCGGGTTGCGTTCAGCCCGTTCGACCGGGCCATCCTCGGTGTTCGCCATGCTCGCCGCCTCGCGTTCAACAGGATACACCGCGACCTGATCGACTCGGGACGTTGCCGCGCGCCCGGAGACCGGAGCGGCGGGAAGCGCGGGTTCCCAGAAATCCCCGGCTCCCTGATCGCAGTCGAGCGATCGCTCATCGACTGGATGGCTGAACTTCGGCCCATAGAGCCGTGGGTTGCGGCACCATCCGCGCTGAAGGGTCGACGACGGCTCGAAGAACCGGCAGGTCCGGCATGCGCGCTCCGTCACGCGGTCGTCGCCTCCAGCGATCGCGGGCCATGCGGGTTTTCAGCGTTCGTTCGCGCCCGATTCGGCCCTCAACTGACAGGACTATAGCACCTTGACCGGTGACGGGAGAGAGTCATTCCGATTCATCCGACACCTCCGGTTCGCTTTCCGGAGCGACTGATTCGACGGAGCGCGATTCCCAGGCTGTCTCCTGGCCACCCATGCGCCGGATGTAGGTGGTGGCGTTGCCGCGATCACCGGGAATGGCGACCGGGCGGCTGGCGCGGGCAGTGTCGGCACTCGGCATCTCGAGTTGACCTTCATAGATCGCGCCCTCATTGATGATGAGGGATTGGGTGGAGACACGTCCGCGGAGTCGTCCGCTGGGCAGCACCTGCAGCCGGCCCCTGCAGCGGATTTCGCCACTGAGGTCGCCGGCAATGGTGATGTGCTCGGCGTCGACGATGGCGTCCACCTTTGACCCCTCCGCTACGAAGAGGGTGCCCTTGCAGTCGATCGTTCCCTTGGCGGAGCCTTCGATACGAAGGTCACGCTCCGACGTAAATGTGCCATCGAAGCTTGAGTTGCGGTCGATCAGACTGAACGGCTCAGAGGAGCCGTAGCCATCGCCGGGACCGTACTCGCCGATGTTGCCGCGAACCGACATACAGGAGTCCCTCCCAGGTAACGTCCGTCAGGCGCCCGCGGTGCCGGTGCTGCGACGCAATGGAGCGACGGTGTCCGATGGAGCCGCGGACATGGAGAAATTGCCGTTGATGGTTGCACCGTCATGGATGACGAGCACCTGCGCGAAGACGTCGCCGGTTACCCGTCCTGCCGGAAGAATTTCGAGTCGACCGGAGCAGCGAATGGTGCCACGCACCGAACCGGCGATTGCCAGGTTTTCGGCGGTAACTGTGGCCTCGACTTCGGCTTCCTCGGCGACGAAGACGTCGGAGTTGGCGGTGATAGCGCCCTGAACGTGGCCCCGGATGTGGAGCGGACCGGACGCCTGAAGTTCGCCATTCCATGCGGTCCCGTGCGCGACGACGCTGGAAGCGTCGTCGGCAATTGGCTGGGGCCAGGCGGCAACCACCGGCTCGGACGGCTCGTAGGCTGGAGCGCCCATGCCGAATCGAGCCGATCCGCCGGGTGATTCGCTGACGTATTCCGGTGCGGCCCCGGAGTAGGTCGATGGCCTGGCCATTGCCGATGCCGGCGATGGAGCCGGGCTGATGTCCTCATCGGTTCCCAGTTGCTGCCGAAGGGCGCTGATCTG
>CAIPGK010000303.1 GCA_903864575.1 uncultured Chloroflexota bacterium | reverse complement strand
GGCGAGAAAGCCCCCCGGTAGCGGGCTCCGGCCGCCGACCGCGCGCCCCTCGCCGCCGCTGCCGCGGGTATGGCACGTGGCAACCCGTTGCGCCGCTCTCCGGCGCAGCGGGTTTCGTGTTGCTGCCTGCCGTGCGGACGCGCCGGGCACTGCGGTCTCCGTGGCGGCCACGATCGGTCAATCGAGGGCATACCCCTGACGACGAGGGGTGTCCGACACCCCTGATGCAAAGGGGTGGCAGTTCACCGGGGTTTCCCCCATGATTCGGGTGGCCAGTACCCGAGATGCGCCGGGCGGATCATCTCGCGGGTGGTTGTCGGGTTGGCCACAGGTCAGCCTGCGTGGTTGACCTGGCATGAGTCCATACCTGGGTCGCACGCGGCGGCGAAACCGCGGCCGGATGGGTGGGTCACCTGGCGGAATGCTCGTGGTCGTTGCGCCGGTGATCGAAACAGGCGGGGGCCATGCACCGGGAAGCTCGCAGAATCAAGCTGCTGCCGCCGCGCCGGCCGACCGGCGCCATCACCCGCGCCGACCTCGAGGAACGCCTCGAATGGGCGGCGGACCTCCCGCTGACGCTGGTGATCGCGCACGCGGGGTATGGCAAGACGACCTTGCTCTCCTCATGGGCGCTGCGGGCGCCGCGCCTCGTGGCGTGGCTGTCGCTGGATGCGCTCGACAGCGGGTTGCGGCCGTTCACCTCGAATCTGATCGCGGCGATCCGGCGGGTTGCGCCGGATGCCGCGCCGTCGATGGACGATCTCCTCGGGGGAACGCGGGAACTGACGCCGGATCTGATCGCGCAGGTGCTTGCGGACGATCTCCTCGAATTGCCGGAAGAACTCGTGCTGGTGATCGACGACCTGCACACCGTCCTCGATGAGGAGATCGCGGCGTTGCTGGCCGCGCTGTTGCGCTATCCGTCTCCCACCCTGCGCCTGATCGTCAGTTCAAGGATCGAGCCCGCCGGGTTGCCGGTGGAGCGGTTGATTGCGCTCGGGCAGGCCCACATCATCACCGAGGAGGATCTCCGCTTCACCCTCGAGGGGACCCGCGAGGCGCTGCCCGAAGGGTCGCCGCTGACCGCCGAGGAGGTGCTGGAGCGCACCGACGGCTGGGCCGCCGGGGTGCGCGCGCTCTCGCTGGCCCGGAGTTCCGACGCGCCGCTGCCGGAAAGCGTCCGCGCCTATCTCGCGGCCGATGTGCTCTATGGCCTGCCCACCGACATGGTCGCGCTGCTGCGGAGCGTCGCGGTCGCGGAGCGGGTGAGCCCGGCGCTCGCGGTGGCGATGACCGAGCGCGCGGTCACGCATGAGGAGGCGGCGCGGTTGCTCGCCATCGCGGAGCGGCGCGGGCTCTTCGTGACCCGGCTGGACGACGCGGGCAGCCAGTGGCGGGTGCACCCATTGCTCCGGGATGTGCTGAAGGAGGAGCTCGGGCGGGAGGGCGGCGCCGAGGCGATCCGGCGCAGTCACGAACTGGCCAGCCGGTGGATGGCGGAGAACGGCCTCATGGCGGAGGCCGTCGATCAGGCGCTGGCGGCGGAGCTGCCCGACCTGGCGGCGGAGCTGATCTCCACCCGCGTGATGGACTGGCTCGCGAGCGACTGGACCGGCTCGCTGGACTGGGTGGACCGGCTGCCGCTCTCGGCGCTCCGGTTGCGGCCGGAGCTGCAACTGGCGCGGGCGATCAGCCTGTTCACCCAGTCCAACCTGCCAGCCGCCCTCGCCGTATGCGACGAGATCGACCGGGAGCTGGTCCGGCGGAAGCCGGGCGCCGATCCGCTCTTCGACAATGCCATCCGGTGGGATGTCCTGCAGATCCGGGCGTCGATGGCGCACCAGGGCGCGCCGAACACGGTGACGCTCGACCAGTTGCGGGAGCTGATGGACGGCCCGCCCGGCGTGCGCCGGCAGACCCGCGCCTACGGCGTGACCCAGTGGGCCATGCGGATGACGGTCAATGGCCGCTGGGCCGAGGCGCGCCCGGAGGTCGAGCGGATCGCCCGGGAAAGCCTCGTCGATGCCGACGATTTCGCCTTCCAGGTGTGCTGGTCGCTCGCGGGGTTGCAGCTCCGGGAACTCGATCTGGCGGCCTGCAACCAGTGGCTGACCCTGGCCGAGCGGATCTGCGAGAGCGGTCATCACGAACTCCGCAGCCACTGGATGGCGAACCTGCGGGCCACGTTCCTGTTCGAAACGGGTGATCCGGAGCGCGCGGTGGCGATCGCGCGGCGGACGATTCCCCTCTCGCCGGGCCAGTTCATCCTCCCCAAGAGCCAGATGGCCCTGATGGTGGCCCGAGTCCTGATGGACCAGCGGCGGTTCGAGGACGCGCGCGCGATGATCCTGGCGGACCGGAAGCGGCTCGAGGTTTCGGGCGCGCTGCACCTCCTCTGCCTGTCGGACGCGGCGGAGGCGGATCTGGCGCTGGCCGAAGGAAACCGGCGGGCCGCCTACCGCTGGGCGGACATGACGCCGGTGCGGTACCCGCCCGACGTGCTCTGGACGGGGGAACACCCGATTCAGGTGCAGGCGCGCATCTGGCGTTCCCGGCGAGCGGCGGGCGACGTCGACCAGGCCATTGCCGCGCTTGCCGGATTGCGGGATCACACGATCGCGACCGCTCACCTGCTCGGGCTGGCGAGGATGCTGCCGTTGCTGGCGGGGGCGCAGGCCGCCGCGGGAGACGCCGCGGCGGCGCGGGAGACGATGCGCGCGGCGCTCGAAATCGAGCCCGGGGCGATGACGCACCGGTTCGCGAAAGCCGGGCCGGATGCGGGCGAGGTGCTGGCGGAGATCGCCATGGACAGCCAGGACCCGCTTGCGTCGCGGGCCGCCCGGATGCTCGACATGATCGGCATCAAGCGCGCGGCGGCCGTGCCGATCGAGGAGGACAATCCGCTGACCGCTCGCCAGATGAGCATCGTGGCGCTGATGGCGCAGTGGAAGACGGACAAGGAAATCGCAGCCGAACTGGACATCTCGCCGTATACGGTGACCGAGCACGTCCGGAACATCATGCGGCGGCTGAATGTATCCGATCGCCGGTCGGCCGTCGCGGCGGTCATCGAAGCCGGATGGAACGTCGAGGGACACGCCCCCGGCGCGGGAGCGGGCGCCGGGTTCGGGATGGGGTCGGCGAGCGCCAAGCGCTGACCCGGCCGCGACCCCGGCGTTTCCGCCGCGGCGCATCACCCGATCGGCGCGGCCGTACCCCGATGGTCCTCCCTGCGGATGGCATCCTCGTAGCCCCGGGGCGTCGCGCCGCGTTGTCGCTGGCGACGCGGGAGCCGTGCAGGGAGCGGGGGGCTGTCCGCCTGTCACCCTGCCTCCGGGGAACGCGATCCTGCGCTCACGGTGGAGCGCATGGGGCGTGGGACCGATGGGTGAAACCCGCGGATTCACCGGCAACCACGGGCGGGGAAGGGCGTGAATCCGGTGCCGGGGGGTCACCGACCCCCTTCTCGGACACACCCCTGACGATCAGGGGTGTCGGGCATACCAGATCGTGCGGGGTTCCCTCCAAACCGTCGAATCCGCATCCTGATAGCAGTCTGGCGCGTTGCCAGGCTCATCAGGATGCCCCATCCCGTGTTGGGGGGAGGTAGCGATGGACGGAGGCGAAGTGGATGGACGATCGGCGATTTGATGCGCTGACGCGCGTGCTTGGGGCGGTAACCGACCGCCGCGGAGGCGTGCGGGCCGCGATCGGGGCAGCCTTCGGGCTGGCCGCGGGCGGCTCCGCGCTGGCAAAGGAAAGCGGCAAGGGCAAGGACAAGGGCAACGGCAAGAGCGGCGTCCGCGCCGCGGGCGAAGTCCAGCCGCAGGGGCCCTGCAAGTCCACCCGCCGCAAGGACAACATCTGCACCGCCGATGGCGAGTGCTGCAGCAAGTTCTGCGACAAGGGCAAGGGCACGACCACCAAGGACAGCAAGGGCCGCTGTCGCTGCAAGAACCGCAACGATGAGTGCAACCTGGACATCAACTGCTGCAAGCGCGGCGGGCAGCAGATGTCCTGCAACAAGGGGCGCTGCAGCGAGCTGATCCCGACGACCATGAGCTGCAAGGTCGGCGGCTGGGCCTGCAAGGACAGCCTCGCGACCTGTACGAGCTACATCGCGGGGGTTCCGTACGGGCTCTACTGCCTGTTCGGCGTGAACCAGCAGTGCACGAACGATGCCCAGTGCACGACCGGGTTCTGCTCGAACGGCATCTGCAAGTACCAGCTGACGGAGATCTGCGGCACCGCTGGCGCGAACACCTGCGGCGACCGCCGGGCGTCCTGCACGACGTACCGCGTCGGGTCTGACGTGTCTGCCCGCTGCCTGCTCCCCGAGGGGCAGTCGTGCGGCGCCAATGCCGAGTGCGTGACGAGCGCCTGCGTCGGCGGCTTCTGCGTCGAGGGCGTGCCCACCAGCGTGAGCTGCCTCGGCGATCCGAAGGACTTTTGCGCCAACCCGGACGCGTACTGCAGCACCTACAACAACCTCATCAACGGCCAGGGCACCTACTGCCTGCTCGAAGACGGGTACGAATGCACCGAGGATGCCGAGTGCCTCAACGCGTACTGCGACGCCGGCACCTGCCAGACCTGCGGGCTCGGCCAGACCGGTGAGAGCTGCGATGTCGACAGCGACTGCTGCGACGGCTTCTGCAGCGTGATCGAGGGTTCGGGGCGCTGCATCGGCAAGAAGACGGTGTGGGCGCATCTGACATGGACCACGACGCCGCACCCCGATACGACGAAGGCCACATTCGACACCTGGATCTGGATGCCGCAGACGGTTCCGCAGGAATCCGCCGACAACAACCAGTATCCCGACTTTTACAACGGCGGCGATGTCGTGAGTTACATGGCGAACTGGTATCCGTGGGACACCATCGCTGATCCGAACACCGAAGTGCCGGATGTTTGGGTTGACGTGGACGGCGTCTCTGCTCCGGGCAGCGAGCGTGCCATGTGGTTCTACCCGGTGCCAAAGGGAACCTACCGGTACGCGATCAAGAACTGGGGCTTGTGCCAGTCCGACAACGGTTCCACCACCTCCTGCGGAATGACCGGATCAACCGACGACTGGAGCGGCATCGACGACAGTTATGCGCCGTTCAGCAACCCGTCGTACGACACCCAGGTCATCTTCTACGAGTACAACAAGCAGATTCGCAAGTTCGTGCTCCCGTGGGGCGTGACCTCGAGCCACTACTACTGGTGGCAGGTGACCGACCTGACGTTCGATGAGAACGGCTGGTTCAAGGAATTCACCACGGCTTCAAGTTCGGTCAATGGGATCATCCGCGACTGTGCGCCGGCGCTCTACCCCGGCAACGTTGGCGGCGAGACCTCGAACATCTGCCCGTACACGAACTGATCTGACCCTGCCGGGGCTGCTGCCAGCAGCCCCGGCGCCCCGGACCAGTCCCGACCGCCCAGGCGGCCGGGGCTGGCCCGGACGGCTGCCCCCCGACCCGGGAGTCGAGAACGCGTCCTCGCGCACCCGGGCCTCGCCGACGTTCACCCCCTGACGGCGGCGGGACCCGGATGCGCGATGTCGGTTCGCGTGGCGGATGTGGACAACGCATCGCAGTATCGCGGTGCGTGTACTCGTTGCCGCTCGGTGGGAGCCGGGTCGCGCTGGATGGCACCGGGGTTCTTCGGGGGAATGGCGTCCTGCGTTGTGGCGAGCGGGTGTTGTCGCTTGCCGGGGTCGTTGCCATTGTCGCCGGATGGTGACAGGGGGAAAACATGGACAGGGAGTGGCTTGGTCGCATTGCGCCTGCGTTCGCCTCGGCGATGGATCGCAGGCAGGGGGTACGGGCGTCGGTCGCGGGGGTGGCGGCGGCGCTTGCCGCGTTCAGCGCCGGGGCCGAGAAGGG
>CAIPGK010000302.1 GCA_903864575.1 uncultured Chloroflexota bacterium | reverse complement strand
GGACGTAGGCGGGGTGGACGCGATACATCGTGCTGCACGGGCAGATGACCGGGTCGAGGCAGAAGACGTGCTTGCCGGGAAGTTCGTTGTTGAGCCGGTTGACGAGGTTGATCTCGGTTCCCACCGCCCAACTGGTGCCGTCGGGCGCGGCGGTGATGGTGTCGATGATGTATTCGGTGCTGCCGTTCGCGTCCGCGGCTTGCACGACCTCGAGGCGGCACTCGGGGTGGACGATCACGTTGACGTCCGGGTTCTTCCGGCGCGCGTCGTCGATCTGCTCGACGGTGAAGCGGGCGTGGACGGAGCAGTACCCCTTCCAGAGGATCACCCTCGCCTTGCGCAGGGCCTCCCCGGTGTTGCCGCCGAGGGGCAGGAACGGGTCCCAGAGGACCATCTCCTCCTGCGGGATGCCGCGACGGGTGGCCGTGTTGCGGCCGAGGTGCTCGTCCGGGAAGAAGAAGATGCGCTCGCCGCGGGCAAAGGACCAGTCGAAAACGCGGGCGGCGTTGCTGCTTGTGCAGACGATGCCCTCGTTTCGTCCGCAGAAGGCCTTCAGGCTCGCCGCGGAGTTCATGTAGGTGACGGGGATGACGTGCTCGATGCCCAACCCGGCGAGCGCGTCCCACGCGGCCTGCACGTCGTCGATCCGGGCCATGTCGGCCATGGAGCATCCCGCCTCGACGTTCGGCAGGATCACCTTCTTGTCGGGGGCGGTCAGGATGTCCGCGCTCTCGGCCATGAAGTGGACGCCGCAGAAGAGGATGAACTCGGCCTTGTCCTGGGTGGCGGCCTGCTGCGAGAGCTTGAAGCTGTCGCCGCGGAAGTCGGCGAACTGGATCACCTCATCCCGCTGGTAGTGGTGGCCGAGGATGACGAGACGATCTCCCAGCTTGCGGCGGGCGGCCCAGGTGCGCTCGTCCCGCTCCTCGGCGGGCATCTTGAAGTAGTCGCGCGGGATGCGCTCCTGGCGCATCGGGGTGGCCCCGTAGCGGCGGAGCAGGTCATACGCGCCGACGCCGGTTTCGGGAACGCAGGGGGCCGGGGCCAGTTGCGGCTCCACGAACCACTCCGACGCCGGGGCAACCGTGGCGCTGCCCGGAAGGCCGCCGGGGAGATCGATGATCGTGCTCGAAGATGACCTGGACATGGGCCGTACGGGCCTCCACGGCTTCCGGTGGCGCGGACGCGCCTGTCATGCACCCGGTTCCGCTGGCAGTGGGAGCGCTGCCGCGCCACCATAGGCGCGGCGTGCCGATCCCGACAACAAGCGCAGTCTATGGGGCGGGGGGAGTAATTGTCAAGATGACACTAAGTCGTGTGCACTGATGGGCGGATCAGCTTGCGGGCTTATGCGTCAGAGCGGTTCCCGGCTCGCCCGTCATTCCGAGGAACGAGGGATCGCGGGGGCGCGAGCGTGCCGAAGAGATCCCTCGTTCCTCGGGATGACGATGAGGAGGGGATGACGAACGTTACGGGATGACGGGAGTGACGGGAGGACTGGACGGTGGTGGGGTGGGGGTGGGATTGATGATGGGATGACTGGATGGCGACCGGCCGCTGCAACCGCTCATACGGGGTGTTGTCGGCCGAGGCGCGGTTTCCGGTGAGCGGTCAGGCCGTCGCGGGGGTGCGCGGGTGGGCCGGGTTGCGCCATGCCGGGAGCGACTGCGGAGGTTCGGCCATCCAGCGAGCCCAACGGGGTCGCCCGGGCGTTGGGCCGGGGGCTCTTCGCATGGGGTGGCATCTGCGATAGCCTGCCGGGAATCTGCTGAATCAGGAGGGTTCGAGCATGACCAGGAGCGAGGAGCGCGCGCCAACGGCCGAGGCCGAGACGGTGCGCGCCTTTGTGGACACGATGATCCCGGGCGACCGCGACTTCCCGGCAGCATCCGCTGCTGGCAGCCACGGCTTGCTGGCCGAGCGGCTGCGGCAGCGGAATGGCGCGGATGCCGTGCAGGTCCTGGTCGGCGCGCTCGACGGGGCAGCCGGGGGGAGTTTCCGCAGCCTCGGGGCGGCAGGGCGGGCGGCAACGCTCGCGGCATGGCAGGCGAGCGATCCGGCCCGATTCGCATGGGTGCGGACCATCCTCTACTACTCCTATTACCAGCACCCGATGGTTGTTCGGGCGATCCGGGGCATGGGGTTCGTCTACAACGACGCGCCGATGCCGGAGGGGTATGACCTTCCGGTGTTCGATCTCGGTCCGGGTGGCAACATGCCGCCCGCGAACGTGCCGGGGTCTTACAAGAAGACGGGCGAGATCGGCAGGATCGACCTCGGGCCGCTGGCCGCGCAGCTTCGGCAGGAGTTGGGACGATGACCGCCGGGAGCGTCAACACGAAGCCCGCTGTGGAGGTGCTGGTGATCGGCGGGGGGGTGGGCGGGGCGTTGTCTTGCCTGATCCTCGCCCAAGGCGGTCGTTCGGTCGTCTGCCTCGAGCAGGGACCGTGGACCCGGCCGGAGTTGCGGCCCCACTACCGCGCCAGCTGGGAGTGGGAGCGCGCCACGAGCTGGAGCATGTCGCCAAATGTCCGCGGCTGGTCCTCGGACTACCCGATCGACACTGAGGACGAGAACACGATGATGTGGAACGCCGTCGGCGGCGGCAGTTCCATCTGGACGGCGGCCTTCCCGCGCTTCCGACCATCCGATTTCCGCAAGGGGACGGAGCACGGCTACCAGCCCGACTGGCCCTACTCCTACGAGGATCTCGAGCCGTGGTTCGATGCCCATGATCTGCTTGCCGGGGTGAGCGGCATCACCGGCGACCCTGCGTTCCCGCCGCGGAGCGCGACGCAATGCCCGCCCTTGCGGCCCGGCCCGTTGGCGAAGATCGCCGCGCGGGGCTTCGACCGTCTCGGTTGGCACTACTGGCCGACTGACGTGGCGATCATCTCCGAGGACTACGACGGTCGCCCGGCCTGCAACTGCTGCGGCGCGTGCCAGTCCGGCTGCCCGACCGGGGCGATGTATGACTCCGGGGTGGCAGTCTGGCCGAAGGCGCTCGCCGCTGGCGCGGAACTGCGGACGAACGCCCGCGTTGCGAAGATCGAAACCGACAGGAACGGACGCGCCACCGGCGCGACCTATATCGACCGGGCGACCGGTCAGCGCTGGTTTCAGCCCGCTGACACGGTGATCGTCGCCGCGAACGGGGTTGGCACGGCGCGTCTGCTGCTGCTGTCGGCGGACGAGCGCCACCCGAACGGGCTGGCGAACTCGTCCGGGCAGGTTGGTCGAAACCTGATGCACCACGGTCTCGCCATTCTCGACGCGTGGACCCACGAGCATACCGACATTCACATGGGGAACCTCTCGTCGGTCTACATCTGCGAGGAATTCGCGGAGACGGACCCGGCGCGGGGGTTCATCAACGGGTTCACCTTCCAGTTCGTGCGGCATAACGCGGCCGGGTACCAGGCGAACGGCGGCCACTCCGGGAATGTCGCGCCATGGGGGGAGCATCACCATCGGTGGTTCCGGAGTCATTTCAGCCACGGATTTTCGATCTTCATCGTCGGCGACGACCTGCCGCTGCCGGACAACCGGGTGACGCTCTCGCCGGACAAGGTCGACACCGACGGCCTGCCCGCCGCGAAGATCGACTATCACCTCTGCCCGAACGACCGGCGGCAGATGGATTACGCGATCGAGCGGGCGAAGGAGCTGGCCTGGGCATGTGGCGCCGTCGAGGTGGTTGCGAATGACCACACGAAGGAGCGCGGCGCGAGCGGTATACCGGCTTTCCACCTTCTCGGAACCTGTCGCATGGGGACCGACCCCGCCAATTCGGTGGTGGACGAGTGGCATCGCGCGTGGGACGTGCCGAACCTCTACATCATGGACGGCAGCGTGATGCCGACCGGTGGCGCGGTGAATCCGACCAGCACGATCGGCGCGATGGTGCTGCGGGCCGCATCGCACCTGCGCGACCAACTTGCAGGGGCGTAGGTGAGCGTTCCACTACCGGGAGCTGCCGCGCCTGATTCGGCGCCTTTGGCGCCGGTGACAGCAACTTTGACAACCCATTGGGGGTCTTCGTCTCGGCGGATACGCTTATCGGGTCACGCCCTGCTCGACGGAGCCCATCGCGCCGCCGGTGATGAGCATCACCTTGTCCTTGAAGCGATCCGGGACGTAGTAGTCCGGGCTGACGAGGTGG
>CAIPGK010000301.1 GCA_903864575.1 uncultured Chloroflexota bacterium | reverse complement strand
GGATGGCGCGCTCCCGCCATGCGGGGCGGGCGTGCAGCGAGGGCGGCCGAAATTCGTTCCGGCATCCACCTCGACGTTCAGACAGTGCAATAATTGTCCGACAGATGTAATGCTCTATGGCCAATTCGGTCAGTGGGCATCTTGTCTTTGTCACCCGGAGGGACCATGGACGGCTCCACATTCGACCGGATCGCGCGGTTGCTTGGAGCTGGCGCGTCGCGGCGGCATGGCATCGCGGCGGCGCTCGGCGCGCTGGCAGGGGCGGGAGCGATCGCTTCGGCGGGGGCGCAGCCGCCAATGCCGGAGGGCGGGCCGTGGCCCGCTGGCCCCTGTGGGCCGACCGGCAAGGAGAACCGCTGCGCGAAGGACAAGCAGTGCTGCACCGGCTACTGCCGCACGGGCAAGAAGGGCAAAACCGGGCGCTGCCGGTGCGCGCCGAAGAACTATCCATGCAATGGCAAGACGGTCTGCTGCAAGCAGGCGGCATGCCTGAACGGCATCTGCACGCCGACCGTGCAGACCGGCAAGGCCTGCGTCAGCGGCACGAGCGTCTGCCGGGACGCCGCCGCGGTGTGCCAGGCGTATGACAGCGATGCGCCGGGCGGGACCTACTGCCTGCTGCCGACGGGCGGGGCCTGCGCGGCCAGCTCCGACTGCTGGTCGCAGGACTGCACGGGCGGAGTGTGCGCGGACATCGTCTGCGATGTCTGCTCCGACCCGTTGCGCTGCACCTACCAGACCATCGACGACGCCATCGCGGGAACCGGCAACGAGGGCCGGATCCGCATCGCGCCGGGAACGTGGACCGGTCCTGCCACCAGCCTCCTCACCAAGTCGCTGCGATTCGAGGCCTGCGGCAGCGCGCCGGGGGTCGTCATCACCCCGGGCACGAATCCGGTCCTGGAGACCGCTGCCGGCCTGTGGCTGACGGTCAAGAACCTGACCTTCGACGCCGCGACCGTCTACGCCGACAGCCTCAGGGCGTCCGGGAGTTCCGTGTCGTCGTTGGCGACGCTGACCGTTCGCGGCTGCACGGTGAACGGCCAGACCGGGTCGCTCGGCGTGTTTGGGAACACGTATTCGCATGTGACGGTCGAGGACTCCACGTTCAATGAAACCCAACTGAAGTCGGCAGGGGCGAGCGCCAACGACGATCCCAGCACGTTCACCGTGAGCCGCTCGGACGTGACGCTCACCGGTACCGGCAAGGCCTATTGCCTCAGGATCGAAAAGAAGACGGCGGTAACGGTTACGGACTCCGTGCTCACCCGGGGCGGCGCATCCAACGGGCCGGTCATCAATGTCAACATCGACGGTGGCCCAAGTCTGACCGGTTCGCTGACGCTGGCCGGATCGACCACCGTCACCGGTGGAGAGGCGACGTTCGCGGGCGGAGGCGTCTACTGCTCGATCTCCGGCGGCAACCACTGGTCGCTGACGATGACGGGAACCTCCAGCATCACCGGCAATGCAGCGAGTTCGAGCGAGGGGAGTGGCCTTGCCATCCAGGCGCAAAGCGGCGCGACCTACACGGTGACCGGCGCCAGCGGCCGAATTTCAGGCAATACGCCGGATCCGCAGTGCACGCTGGCGACACCGACCACGTTCGATCCGGTAGCGAACTGCGTTTACGTCTGACGCACCGCCGCGCGGGGCGTTCGCGCAGCCGAGTTCGGGCGGCTCCTGCGTTGGC
>CAIPGK010000300.1 GCA_903864575.1 uncultured Chloroflexota bacterium | reverse complement strand
CGGCCTCCTCGATCGGCGCGCGGAACCGGACCTTCTGGGCGTCGATGAACATCGCGATGAGGATGATCAATCCCTGGATCACCTGGATCCAGAAGACCGACACCCGCATCAGGTTCAACCCGCGGTCGATGGTGGAGAGCAGGAGCACTCCACCCAGCGCTCCGATCATCTTGCCGCGCCCGCCGTTCAGGCTGATGCCTCCGATGACCGCGGCGGCCATCACCTGGAAGATGTATCCCTCGCCGAGATCCACCTGCACCGATGCAACGCGCCCGGCGAGCATCCATCCGCCCAGCGCGGCGAGGAACCCGGAGAGCATGTACACCTGACGGATACGCTTGTCCGCGTCGATGCCGGAGGCCATTGCCGCGGGCCGGTTGCCGCCGATCGCATACAGGTCCCGCCCGAAGGGGCGGTGCTCCAGCACGATCGCGCCGATCGCAAAAATCAGCAGCATCGCCACCACCGCAACGGGGATCTTGCCGATCCACGGGAGCGTGAACGCCGCCGCGCTGCCCAGCCAGTAAAAGACCTCCGCGGGGGGGAAGTTCAGCCCGTTGACCGCGTTGCCCTCGGTGAAGGCCAGCATCGATCCGCGCAGGATCAGCAGGAACGCCAGCGTCACGATGAAGTTGTTCATCTTGCCGTAGGTGATCAATGCGCCGATCACCCAGCCGATGATCAGGCCCATCACCAGGATGAAGAGGATACTCAGGTACGGGTTGATCATCATCCCGCCGCCCCAGTTCGGGGCAACCGCGGGCACGACCAGCCACAACCCGAGCAGCGCGGCCAGGCCCAGCGTCGACTCGGCGGAGAGATCGAAGTTCCCGGTGATCAGCACGAAGGTCTGCCCGACCACCAGTACGCCCAGCACCGCCGCCGCCGACAGGATGTTCCGTATGTTGATCGGCGTCAGGAACTTGTCTGACTGGGTAACGAAAAAGACGAAGACCGCCGCGAGGATTACCCAGATCAGGTTGTCGAGCAGTCCGGGGATGTGTTTACGCCACGGCATTTGCGGTCTCCTCGGTGCCACCCTCGATCGCCTCGAGGATGCTTGCGGGCGTCCACCCCGGCTCGCCCTTCCTGAACTCGCGCACGATCCGGCCCCGGTAGAAGACCAGGATCCGGTCGCACATGTCCGTCAATTCCCCAAGCTCGTCGGAGACGATCGCCACCGCGACGCCATCCTTCGTCAGGTCGTCGACGATGCGCAGGATTTCCACTTTCGCCTGCACGTCGACTCCCTGCGTCGGCTCGTCGAGCAGCAGCACCCGCGGTTCGGTCGCCACCAACTTGGCCACCACCACCTTCTGCTGGTTCCCGCCGGAGAGATTTTCCACCGACTGCGCCATGTTCGGCGTCTTGATCCCGAGGGTGTCGATGAACCGGCTCACCATCGCCCGCTCCTTGCCGGAGTTGATGAACCCCAGCGCATTGGAGAGCCGGTCCAGCACGGACAGGGACGTGTTGTCTCGCACGCTGCGGATGCCGACGATGCCCAGACCGTGCCGGTCGCGCGGCAGGTACGCCACGCCGCGGGCGAGCGCCTCGCCCGGCAGGTGTGCCGCAAAGGGCGTCCCCTCGACGGACACTGCTCCCGATCCGAGCGGCTCCAGCCCGAACAGGCCCCGCGCCAGCGATCCGGTTCCGGAACCTTCGAGCCCGGTCAGCCCGACGACCTCGCCGGCATGGAGCGTGAGGGTCAAATCCTCGTACACACCTTCGCGGGTCAGCCCGGAAACCTCCAGCACCGGCGCGCCGGTACCCGCGCGGGGTGGCCGGGTGAAGCGCTCCACGTCCGCGCCGGAGATCATGCGGATCAGGTCTTGCTGGGTCAGATCGGCGGTCGGGGCTGAACCCGCGAGCTGGCCATTCCGCAGCACCGTCACCCGGTCGGTCAGGGCGAACACTTCCTCCAGGTAGTGGGAGATGTAGATGAACGATGCCCCTGCCGCCCGCTGCCGCCGCACGAACTCGAAGAGCAGTTGCACCTCGTGTTTCGGCAGCGGCGCGGTCGGCTCGTCGAGGATGACCACGCTCGCGTCCGCGAAGAGCGCCCGCGCAATCTCGATCATCTGCCGCTCGGCCACCGTCAGCGCCTCCATCTTGCGCCGGACGTCGAGATTCAGGCCAAAGCGCTGAAGCCGCTCGGTCGCTTCCCGGTTGAGGCGTTTCCAGTCCACGAAGCCGGCCGCGGTGGTCGGCAGATTCCCGCTGAAAATGTTCTCGGCAATGCTCAGCCCCGGCACGAACTTCGCGTGCTGGGCCACCAGCGCGATTCCGACCTCCCGCGCTCGCGCGGTGGTCATCCGGTCGATCCGCTCGCCGCGCACGAAGATGTCGCCCGAGTCCTGCTGGTACAACCCATTCAGGATCTGCATGAGGGTCGATTTTCCGGCCCCGTTCTTCCCAACCAGCGCATGTATCTCACCCGGCCGCACGGCGAAGGACACCCCGTCCAGCGCTCGCACGCCCGGAAAGGTTTTCACGATATCCCGCATTTCGACGACGTAGTCGTACCCCGGTTCAGTCATGTGCAGGACTCCAACGCAAGATCATGGACCGTCCCCTGTTTGCGCCGGGACGGCGCGGCGGGCCATTGGCCGCCGCGCCGTTCCGACAGAACCGTCAGGCGATCAGGAAGCGGGGGTCGCCGCCGCCTCGGCCTCGCGGCCCGCCGCGACGTTCGCCCACAGGCGCTCGTCATCGACGTTGTCCTTCGTCACCGAGGTGGTGGCGAGGAAGAGCTGGGGTCCGACGTCGCTATCCTCGATGCGGGCCGGGGACCAGAGGGCGCCCTCCTGGGTCACCTCGCCCGCGGTCACGGTCTCGCCCTTCAGTTCCTTCTCGATCCAGTCGACGATGATTCCGAAGTCGGGAATCGGCTGGTTGGAGGACTGGTCGACCGATCCAGCGCGGATGGCCTCGAGGGCCGCCGGGCTGCCGTCGATGCCCGCAATGTAGATGTGGCCTTCCTCACCGGCAGGCTTGAGGAGGTCGAGTTCCTCCAGCACCTGCAGCGTGCCCGGCACGTAGACCGAGTCGGAGTGGTGGTAGATCGCGTCGAGGGTCTCGCTGGAGGCCACGTCGCGCACGATGTCCACGCCCTTGGCCGCGTCCCAGTCGCCCGTCTTCGTGATGACGGTAATGCCCGGGTTGGCCTTCATCACGTCATTGAACCCAGCGCCACGCAGCTGCGCGACGTTCTGGCCGAGGTTGCCGGTGACCTCGAGCACGGTGCCCTTGGCCTCGCCGTTCTTCTCGGTCAGGTGGGCGACGATGGCCTCGCCCGACTGCTTCCCGGCAAGGTAGTTGTCCGAGAGCACGGTCATGTTGATCTCGCAGCCCTGCGGCGAGCGGTCGATGGTGTAGAACGGGATGCCCGCCTCTTCCGCCGCCTTGACTGCCGTGCAGATGCCCGCGCTGTCGTCGGGAACCGCCACGATGGCGGAGACGCCCTGCGCAATGAAGTTGTTGATGTCGTCGATCTGCTTCTGGGCGTCGCCGCCGGAGGTCGTCGTCAGGACCTCCCAGCTCTTCGCCTCGCCCGAGTTCACCAGACCCTGCTGGATCTCGAGCTGGGCCCCGACCAGGCCCGGCGCCGAGTAGCCGATGGTGACCTTGTCCTCGGCCTTCGCGGGCGCAATGCCCAGGGTTCCGGCCAGCATCAACGCCAGCGCCCCATACCGGATCACGGATTTCATGCCCGAACCTCCATGTTCGTTGCCAATCTCGTCTCATCGCCGCAACAACGCGGCGTCACTCGCACTCCGTCAACCTCCTTTCCTCCCGCCGCGGCGCCGGTCCACCCCCTCGCGTTCCGGCGCCTACGAACCCATGGACCTCGGACCGGCGCGTGCCGCCGCTGTCTCCAGCAGCGTCCGCTCCAGCCTGCCGGCGGCCGATCGCATGTGCGACTCCATCGCGGCCTGCGCCGCTCCCGGGTCGCCGCGTTCCACCGCCGCGAAAATGGGAATGTGCTCATGGTAGGACGTTTCGGGATTGCTTGCTGCAATGACGCGGCCGATCCACACCCGCAGCAGCGCCTGCACGCCGGCAAGCACGTCCCGCAGCGCGGTGTTGTTGGCCGCTTCCGCCAGCCGCAGATGGAACCGCACGTCCGCGTCGACGAACTCCGCCGGATCGCCCCCGAGCCTGGACGCCGCCGCCATCCGCTCCAGCTCGGTCCTCAGCGACCCGACGTCCTCCTCCGAGCGCCGCTCGGCGGCAAGGCCGGCGATGACCGCCTCGATCTTCTGCCGCGCTTCGACCAGATCGCGGGCCCGTGGTTCGCCAAGCAGGAGGCCCCATTCGATGATCTGCGGCAGGAACCCGCCGTCGCTCTTGCGAAGATAGGTCCCGTCGCCGTGCCGAACATCGACCAGCCCGATCAGCGACAGCGACTTGATCGCCTCCCGCATCGCCGACCGCCCGACGCCGAACGCCTGCGCCAATTCGCGCTCACCCGGCATCCGCTCCCCCGGCGCGATTTCGCCGGAGAGCAGATAGTCCGCCAACCGCCGCGCGATCTCGTTCGCCAGCGGCTCGCGCCGGATCGGTTCGATGCGGGCAAGACGGTCCGTCATCCCCGGCCCTCCCGCCGGTCGTCGATGAGGTCCTTCACCAGGCCCCGGTCACGGCGGGCCTTGACCTCGGCGAGCGCCTCCGGATCGCCCGGCAGCCAGCGCTGGAGATCCTCCAGGCTCGTCGCCGCGGAGATTTCCGGCCACAGGTTTCCCGCGATCCGCTCGAAAGTCTGCGCGCCGCCGAGGGCCGCCGTCTGGAACGGTCCCGTGAATCGCCAGCGGCGCGCCAACCCTTCCCGCACGATCTGGTCGATCGTCTCCGGCGAGGCCACCCCGTTCTCGGCCAGCCAGACCGCCTCCCGCAGCAACGCGAACTGCATCCGGTTCCAGACGAAACCCGGCACGTCCCGTTCCGCCACGACCGGCCGCTTGCCCATCGCCACGAGCGCCTCGACCACCGGTTCGACCAGCCCGGGCCGCGTCTGCTCCGTCTTGATGATCTCCACCAGCGGCATCAGCAAGGGCGGGTTCCAGTAATGGGTCCCGACCGTCCGGTCCGGGAATCCTGCCGCCGCCCCGATCGCCGCGATGCTGATCGACGAGGTATTCGACGCGAGCACGGCATTCGGCGCGATCCGTCCGGCCTCCGCCAGCAATTCGCCCTTTGCCGCGAGGTCCTCGGCGATGTTCTCGACCACCAGGTCGCAATCCCTGCCGATGTCCGCCAGGCGGGTGGTGACGGCAATCCTTCCCCGTGCGGCCGCGGTTTGCTCCGCGGTCGCCAACCCGGCTGCCTCGACGAGCGCAAGCGACCGCTCGATCCGCTCCCGCGCCGTCGTCTCGTCACGGACCACGAACATCACGTCATGGCCGCCGATGGCGTACTCAACCCCGATCTGCGACCCCATCAGCCCCGCGCCCGGAACAGCGACCTTCATCGCCATGCCGCTCAACCGTTCCGAAGCGCGCCAAGCGCCTGCCGGAGCGCGGTCTGGTAGATCCAGAGATCGCCGTTGTAGGCGATGATCCGGAACCCCTGCGCGAGTTGCGCCTTCGCCGTCTCGACGTCGCCCGACATGATTCCGGGCGTCTTGCCGTGCTTCGCGCATGCGGCGAGAACCGCATCCACCGCGGCGGTGTAGGTCGGGTGGGTGAACTGCCCCGGCACGCCGAGCGAGTTCGACAGGTCGAAGTGCCCGATCCAGAGCACGTCGATACCCGGCGTCGCCGCGATCGCGTCCGCGTGCTCCACGCCCTTCGCCGTTTCAATCTGGGCGATCAGCAGGATTTCCTCGTTAGCGGAACGCATCTTGTCGACGATGTCGCCGCCCTCGTAGTCGTCATGAGCAACGCCGAACGCCGCGCCACGCTTCCCGGCCGGCGGATACTTCGCCGAGTCCGCGATCAGGCGCGCCTGCTCCGGCGTTTCCACCATCGGCACCATCAAACCCATCGCGCCCACGTCCAGCGGACCGGAAAGCAGGTGGTACTGGGTGGCGGGCACGCGAACCATGGGCACGATGTCCGCGGATCGCGTGGTCGCCATCAGGCCGCGAATGGTCTCGACCGTCCAGCCGGTATGCTCCATGTCGTAGATCACGAACTCTGCGCCGGCGCCCGCCGCGAGCCGGCCGATGCCGGTGCTGGCGAACTCGAACACCATTGTTCCGAGCGACCTGCCGCCCGCGGCGATCGCTTCCTTGACCTTGTTGTGCCTCATCTCGCGCTCTCCCGGTAACGCTCCAGTTTCGCCTTCAGGATCGGGGAATCGAACACCTCGCGGTTCACCACGTTCGCAGGCATTCGCCCTGCCCGAACCTCCAGCATGGCCCCGAGCGCCGCCTCCCCGGTGATGCGCGCCCATTCGTCGGTCAGCGCCAGTCCGTGCGGCGAGACGATCACGTTGTCCAGCGTGAGAATCGGATCGTCCGGGTCGACCGGTTCCTGCTCGAAGACATCCATCCCCGCGCCCTTGATCGTTCCATCCTTCAGCGCGCGCGTCAGGGCCGCCTGGTCGACAATCGGCCCGCGGGCCGTGCTGATGAGATACGCGCTCGGTTTCATCATCGCCAACCGCTCCGCATTGATGAGATGCCGCGTCTGCGGCGTCAACGCGCAGGCGACGACGACGAAGTCCGACTCGCGCATCAACTCATCGAGACCCACCAGCTCAACGCCCATTTCCTGCGCGACCGCCGGGTCAACCCACGGGTCATGACTGATCTGCCGCATCCCGAGCGGCCTGGCGATCGTCAGGAACTCGCGGGCGATGTTGCCGAGGCCGATCACGCCAAGGGTCCTGCCGGTGAGACCGGTGCCTCCGAACTCTGCCTTCCGGGCCCATCCGCCCGACCGCGTCAATCGGTCCTGCTCGAGCAGCCGATGGCTCAGCGCCAGCAGGTAGGTCAGGTTCACGGTCGCCATCGGCCGCCGCACACCCTCCGGCGTGATCACCAGGATCACCCCGTTCTTCGTGCAGGCCGCGACGTCCACGTTGTCATACCCGACGCCATACCGGGAGATGATCGAGAGCCGCGGCGCATTGGCCACGGTGTCGGCGGTCACGGTCTTTCCCAGCACGGCCAGCGCGTCGAACGTTTCGACCTCTCGGCCCTCGAGGAACTTCCCGGCCCCACCGATCGACTCCCACGGCACGCCTGCGTCATCGAGCACGTCGAGCGCGATGTCCCCGAATGCGCTCGACCCATCCGGACGCCAGAAATCGCTGGTGAAGCCAACCCGGAATGTGTCAGTCATCGAGCCACCCATCACCGCACCGAGATGCCGCCGTCCACAAAGAAGTGGGCGCCGGTCGCGAACTTGGATTCATCTGAGGCGAGGAAGACGGCGATCCCCGCCATATCCTCCGGCGTACCCACCCGACCGATGGGATGCAACGCCGTCAGCTTCGCGGATATCTCCGGGTCGTCGTAGAGCTTCTTCGTCAGCGGCGTCACGATCGATCCCGGCACGATGCCGTTGACCCGGATGCCGTAGCGAGCCAGATCGTGCGCCATGATCCGGGTCATCCCCATGACGGCGGCCTTCGATGAACCGTAGGCGGTGTACTCCGCGCCGCTCATCGTCAGACCCGTCGGCGAACCGGTGTTGACGATGCTTCCGCCATTTCCCGCCTCGATCATCAATTTCGCGCCATGCTTGCAGGTCAGGAACACCCCGCGCGCGTTGACCGCATAGGTGCGCTCCCAGACATCCAGGTCGAGTTCGTGAACCGGCGCGTCCTCACCGACCAGCTGCACCGCGGCGTAGGTCAGCAGCGCGTCGAGACGCCCGAACCTGCGACGCACCTCCTCGAAGGCTGCGGCGACGCTCGCCTCATTGGTCTGGTCGGCTACAAGCGGGAATGCCAGGTCGCCGAGTTCCCCGGCGACCTGCTCCGCCATCGCGGAGTTCCGGTCGAGCAATCCAACCATCGCCCCTTCGCGGACGAAGGCCTCCGCCGCCCCCCGTCCGATTCCGCTCGCGCCGCCCGTGATGACCGTGATTTTTCCGTCAAGCCTGCCCATTGAACTCCTCGCTCGTACATGACTGCGCTGTCTGCGACGTCACGCGAACCAGCCGGGCGCTGGCGAACAATGTGGCAGGCAATCAGGAGCAACGTCCGCCTCGGGAACGTCCGCCGCCTGATCGAGCCCGAACGCCATCGTCCCTGCTCCCGCTGGCAACACCGCCAGCCAATCGGTCCATAGGTGAACTGGTCAACCTCTATCGTCATCCTAGCACCAGCTTCGCCACTGTCAACGTGGGCCCTGCGACTGGCGAAGCGGTAGTGAAATGAGGAAAATAGCAGCACACTGACGTGCCCTTCGGGTTTCCTGAAGCGCCAACCGGAAAGGCCAACCGCGATGCCCATTTCCCGATTGACTCGCATCGTCTCCCGTTTCGGCGGTCGCCTCGACCGCCGCGCCGCAGCGGGGGCGCTGGGAGCAGGCCTGCTTGCCGCCGTCGTCACTCCAGCCGGAGCGCGGCAATCCACCGCCGAGTCCGAGCCATGTGCGCG
>CAIPGK010000299.1 GCA_903864575.1 uncultured Chloroflexota bacterium | reverse complement strand
GGCCAGCGCGCCGCCGACTTTCAGCATCCACGCCCGGACGTGAGGGGCGATCGCCTCCGACAACACCGCGTCGCTCCTGGAATCGGATGGCCCCGCTAACGGGGTGCGAGCGCGGCGCGATTCGCCGCGCGGTCGTAGACATCGAGTATGTGGTCGGCGATTCGTGGCCAGGCATACTGTCGAGCAAATGTCTGACCCACTTCGCCAAGACGCTGGCGGAGTTCCTCATCCGCGAGCAAGCGCACCAGTGCGAGGGACAGCGCCTGCGAATCCTTTGGCGGGACCAGCACGCCCGTTTCGCTCCGGCCCAGCACGCTCGCATAGCCCGGGTTGTTCGCGGCGACGACCGGTTTTCCCGCTGCCATCGCCTCGAGCAGAACGATGCCGAAACTCTCCCGGCCAGTCGATGGCGCGCAGAACACGTCGCAGCTCGCATAGTATCGCGGCAATTCTGCCGGCGGCACCATGCCGATGAACTCCACGTTGTTCACCCGGTACTTTTCGATCATTCCGGCGAACTTTTCCGGGTTGCCCGAGCCGACGACGACCAGTTGGGCATCCGGATATTGCTGGTGCACCAGCGGCATTGCCTTCAGCAGGTACTTGAACCCCTTGCGCGGCTCGGTAAACCGGCCGACGAAGAGAATTCGCGGCCGTTGCTCCCGAGTCCAGGGCAACAGCTCCGGGGCTCGAAATCGTTCCAGATCGATCCCGTTCGGGATGATCTGGTATGAACCGTCGAAATACTGGCTGACGAAATCACGGGCTGGTTCGGATACGGCAATCCGCGCATCCAGCCGGGACATCAGGATGTTCATGTAGGGTTTGAGTGCCTTGTACCATGCGCTCGAAGAGCCGGATGCGTGAAACGTCGCGACGTTCACGGCTGACGAATTCAGCAGCACCATGTACGGGAGCGCCGGAACCAGCGGCTCGTGGACATGGACGACATCGAAGTTTTCACGCCGCATCATCTGCTTGACTGCGGCGTAAAGCGTGACGTCGAAGGTGAGGCGGACGGTGCTGCCGTTCCCGGGCAGCGATACCGTGCGGCCAACCCCGACGAAGCCATCCGATACCGTCAGGCCGCCCTTGCGGGAGCGAGGAGCAAGAACCGTCACGTCGTGGCCGCCGGATTGGAACTCCGTCCGCAGGTGAGCGATATGCTCCGAAACCCCGCCAGGATGGGTGTAATCGTAAGGTGAAACCAGCGCGATCTTCACTGGTTGTCCCCTTCCGCCGCAATCCGTCCGGGAGAAGGCCGTACCTGTCTGACTTGCGCGCGATGCATGGCGGTCATTCGGCTGCGGACCGGATGGTCAAACCATCGAATGCCGGGCTGATTCCCTCGGGCAGGAGGGCGATGATCTGCTGATGAGAGGTCTCATGCGACATGTGCGTAAGGAACGCCTGCCGCGGGCGGATTCGCTGGACGGTGGCGATCGCCTCGTCGAAATTGAAGTGGGTCGGGTGCGCCCGTTCCCGGAGGGCGTTGACGACGAGGGTGTCCACTCCATCCAGGAGCGGCCACGATTCGTCCGGGATGGTCTTCGCGTCGGTCAGGTAGGCGAGATCGCCGACGCGGAACCCGAGAATCGGAAGTCGGCCGTGCATGAGCGGAATCGGCGTGATCTCGATGCCGCTGACCACAAACGGGTTTTCCACTTCAACGAGCCGCAGATCCGGCTTGCCGCCGAAAAACGGGTATTGCTCGGTGAACGTGTAGGCGTAGCGCTCTCGCAGCATTTCGGCGGTGCGCTCGTTGCAATACACGGAGATCCATTCCTGCTGGAGTTCGTTGAATCGGCGAAGATCGTCAAAACCGCCCGTGTGATCGGCATGGGCATGGGTCATCAGTACGCCGTCGATACGATCGAGACCGGCCGCCAGCGCCTGGTGTCGTAGCTCTGTCGCCGTGTCGATCAACAGCGTTCTGCCGTCAACGCGAACAACCGCCGACGAGCGACTGCGGGTGTCCCGCGGATCATCCGAACGGCACACCTCACATGCGCACCCGATGATCGGGACGCCATTCGAAGTTCCGGTGCCGAGAAAGGTCAACTCAACCATGACGGGCGGAGTATAGCGGCTGCCGAACGCAAGAATTTGCCCAATCGGACCAACTCGCTCAAGTCCGGTACAACTGGTCTTCGTCGACATTCAGGTAGACCGAATCGCCTTCGACCCGTGCGATCTGGTCCGAGGCGACGTAGTGATCCTGATCGAGGAACCATCCCTTGCCATCGACCAGGAGATACCCGAGTTGCAGGAGTCGATGACGCACCGTGTCCGGAATGTGGGAGCCGACTCCGAAGATCGCGTATCCGACCTTCGAGAGCGGATCGACCACGTTCCCCCAGTCTTCGCGCGGGGATGTCACCGCGTTGACGTCAGCCATCTGCACGACGTCGACCTTGCCTATCTCCTTGCCTGAGGCTGTCATGACCTTCATCCCACTGGAGACGAGGGCGATTGGCCCGGCGTTTGCGATGTCGCTCAGGCGGCCGGCCGCGGTGTTGTCGGTGGACATGGACAGGGTGTCGCGTTCCAGCGGGGAGCCGGAATCGGCGGGACGATCGCTCATGATGCCTCCGTTGGACAAGCTGCGATTCGGCGAAGTCGAAGACGCGGTCCTCGCGTCAACCGATCGACGGACAGGGGGAT
>CAIPGK010000298.1 GCA_903864575.1 uncultured Chloroflexota bacterium | reverse complement strand
GTCGATCCTGCGTGGCATCAAGGAGAAGTATGAGCTGCACCATGGCGTGCGCATCACCGACTCCGCGCTGGTGTCCGCCGCGATCCTGTCCAACCGCTACATCGCCGATCGCTTCCTGCCCGACAAGGCGATCGACCTCGTCGACGAAGCGGCATCCAAGCTGCGGATGGAGATCACTTCGCTGCCAGTGGAACTGGACGAGGCCGAGCGCCGGATCATGCAGCTCGAAATCGAGCGCGAGGCGCTCAAGAAGGAAAAGGACAGCGCCTCGCAGGACAGGCTGAAGAACCTCGAAAAGGAACTGGCCGACCTGCAGGAGCAGCGGAATGCTCTGCGCACCAAGTGGGAGCGGGAAAAGAACGCCCTCACCGCGGTGAGCGGTCTGCGTGAGGAGATCGAGCGCACGAAGGTCGAGATCGAGCAGGCGCAGCGCGCCTACGACCTCAATCGGGCCGCCGAACTCCAATACGGCAAACTGCGCGACCTGGAAACGAAGCTGGCCGAGGCTGAGGCTATCGAACAACTGCCTGAGGGTGACCGCCTGCTCAAGGAAGAGGTCGACGCCGAGGACATCGCCGAGGTCGTGAGCCGCTGGACCGGTGTGCCGGTCAGCCGCCTGATGGAGGGCGAAATCGAGAAGTTGCTCAAGATGGAAGATCGGCTCCATGCCCGCGTCATCGGGCAGGAGGAAGCGATCACCGCCGTCGCGAACAGCATCCGCCGCTCGCGGGCCGGGCTTTCCGACCCGAACCGGCCGCTGGGCAGCTTCATCTTTCTCGGCCCCACTGGTGTCGGCAAGACCGAACTGGCGCGCGCGCTTGCGGAGTTCCTCTTCGACGACGAACACGCCATGATCCGGATCGACATGTCGGAGTACATGGAGAAGCACTCGGTCAGCCGCCTGATCGGGGCGCCTCCGGGGTACGTCGGGTACGAGGAGGGCGGCCAGCTCACCGAGGCAGTCCGCCGCCGGCCCTACAGCGTGATCCTGCTCGACGAGATCGAGAAAGCGCATCCCGATGTCTTCAACGTCCTGCTGCAGATTCTCGACGACGGGCGGGCGACCGATGGTCAGGGCCGCACGGTCGATTTCCGGAATACGGTCATTATCATGACCTCGAACATCGGCTCCCAGTACATCATCAACCTCGGCCCCGGGCAGGAGGAGGAGATGCGCGAGCGGGTGATGGAGGCCCTCCGCGCCCACTTCCGCCCCGAGTTCCTCAACCGGGTGGACGAGATCATCATTTTCGAGGCCTTGAGCCGCGCAATGCTCGGCGAGATCGTCCAGATTCAGCTCGGCAGCGTGGCGAAGCGGTTGGCCGACCGCCAGATCAGCCTGCAGGTGACACCTGCCGCGCGTGAGTTGCTCGCAAACAAGGGCTATGACCCGACCTACGGCGCTCGCCCGCTCAAGCGGTTGATCCAGAAGGATGTCCTGGACGAACTCGCCCGACTCGTTCTCGGCGGCAAGTTGCACGATGGCGAAACCGTTACGGTCGACGCGGAAAACGGCAAGCTCGAGTTTCACGCCAGCCTGACCGAGGCGCCTATCGTCGCCTGACCGAGTGACCCCCGGGGGGGGCGGAACGCCGCGCTCCCCGGTTTTCCGTCTCCCTCACTGTGCTGCCGGGGAGGGCTATACTCACTCTGGACAACGCCGCTTCGCGGCAACGGTGGAAAGGAACACGAACCATGGACCTGTCGGGACTGCTCAAGGGCCTGCTGGAGGCGGGCATCACCATCGTGGCGATCGCCATCGTCATGGCCCTGCTGGCCGGGCTGTTCATGATTGTGTTCGGCATCGCCACCGGCATCGACAACAAGATGACTGATTAGAACGGCTGCGGAGTTTTTCGGGAGTACCTCGCCTGCTGGTCGTCATCGATGGGTCAGGGTCCTTCTCGGTCTTGTCATGCGGGTAGCGATGAGGCTCCCCGTCGCGAGCGATCCCGGATGATTGCCCGGCGACAGGCTGATTGAGCGGGGGAGCACGACCACATTCGGCCCGACCGTCGGCTCCATCACCCTGAGTGTCCTGCTCACCCTGGTCGTGAATCTCCTTGGTCGCCGCTCGTCTCTGGATTCGATCTGTAGCGTTCACGGCGGTTCTAGCCGGTTTCGGTGATTGACGCTGGTCAATCCGTCAACCTACAGTGACCCCGTAGCTCTTTTGATCCCGCGGCCGAGCCCTCTTGGCCCGGAAAATGCGGAGGTAAACGAACCGGGATCCGTCCGGTTCGTGTTGGCTGCAGACCGGGCGCGGCGCGCCCGAAGCGAGGCTGCTATGTACCGAGGGACTCATTCATCGGCAACCCGCTCCGGCAACTCGAAGGGACGGCGCGCGCTGCTGTCCGTTGCGGCGGTCGCCGCGCTCGCCGCTGGCGGCGTGCTGCCCGCCCTCTCCGTCTCCGCGCAGACCGCGACCGCGCGGTTCACCACCGCAGTCGCGGCCCCGCAGGATGCCGTCGCCTACATCAGCATTCCGACCGATGAGGCGTCGCCCCAGTGGGCCCTGGCGATGGAGCTTATCGATCGCGCAGGCTTTGGCGAGCAACTCACCACCGCGCGCGATGAGGCGCTGGACGGCCTGCCGCTCGACGCCTTTCTCGGCGGCGAAGCGTCCATCGTCGTCACCAGCAAGGCGCTCGACGCTGCAGCAGCGGCGGCGGAGACCACCGGCGCGCTGCCTGGAGCAATGGAGGACCCTGCCGCCGCTCCAATGCCAGCTGACGGCCAGGGCTGGGCAGTGCTGATCGATGCCCGCGCTCCGGACACCACCTTCCTCGGGCTGCAAGAGGCCGTCAAGAGCCAGGCCACGGACGCGGGCACGACCATCGAGGAGTCGGAGTACCAGGGGGTGCCGATCACCTACGCGCCGC
>CAIPGK010000297.1 GCA_903864575.1 uncultured Chloroflexota bacterium | reverse complement strand
GCGGATACGGTCGAAGTGCTCTTCGCTCTTCTCCTGATGTTCGGCGGCATCTTCCTGACGTACCGCATCCAGAAGTGGGCGGACCGGGCTGGCGATCAGCCTGCTGCCGCGAATCAGGGCCTGGCCGGAACGGGCGAACGGTACGAGCAGCACGGGATGCGCCGCTAGTCGGTCACGCGTCCCCGCGTACGATGAACGACGAACGGGGCGGGCCACCTGGCCCGCCCCGTGCATTTCGCGAGGAAGCTCGCGGCCAGGAGGCGATCGATGCCAAAAAGCGCATCCCGCACCTACCGCTGGTGCGATGGTTGCCGCCGCTCCTACCATCCCGACGACTGCCCCACGGGGAACTGCCCGTTCTGCGGGCTCCCAACCCGGGAGATGAGCAAATTCGAGGCGCTCGCCCGGGGGTTCATGGCAAACGAACTCACGGTGTCGGACATACGGGGAAAGCACCGGCAACTCATTCGGCTCATCTGGACGAAGAATGGGATGGGCGAGCAGTACTACCGCGTGATCAGGCCCGATGTGCCGTACAGCAAGTTCGAGGCGCGCGTCACCGACCTCCTGATGCGCGGTGCCGAGGAGGGCTGGGTGCAGTTCGTCTTCCCGCCAGCGCCAACGGATGACGAATCCCGCTACAAGGTTGAGTTCTCGGACGAGGAGCGGTTTGTCCAGGAACTCGCCGCCCTGTTCGATTCGTCGGAGCAGGAATCGTGACGGTGGGGGAACTCCTGGCCCGTCCAATCGGCGTGTATTACGGCGCTGTGGCCTCCGGCGCGCCAACCCCTGGCGGTGGCAGCGTCGCGGGGGTGGTGGCCGGGCTCGGCGCGGCGCTCGGGCAAATGGTTGTCCGGCTCAGCGAAGACAAGAAGGCCTGTTCGGAGGCGCTTCCCGCGCTGCTCGCGGCCCATGATGCGCTGGCTCGCTCGGCGGCGGCGGCGTTTGCGGCAGCCCTCGCCGATGAGCAGGTGTATGGACGCTATCGCGACGCCGCGGCGCTGCCACGCGACACCGACGAGCAGAAGGCGGAGCGGATCGCCGCGATCGAGGCCGCGCTGGTGGCCGCCACAGAGACCCCCCTCACCCTCTGCGAGGCGTGCCTCGCCATGCTTCCGGCTTTCGAAACCATCGCAGCTCTCGGGACGATTCATGCGCAGTCGGATGCCCGTCTCGGTGCCTACCTTGCCGAGGCCGCGGTTCGGGGAGCATTGCTCAATGTGCGTGGAAATGCGGGGATGATGAAGAACCGCGAGGCCGCGGCGAGATATGCCGTGGCCGCCGATGAGGTCGCTGCCCGGTGCGCCGCTGGATCAGCGGCGGTCGAGGCTGCGGTGGCCGGACGCAGTTGACGCACCGTCGGGTCTGATGCTATCTTCCGAGAGCCTCGTTCACGGCCCGTTCGTCTAGCGGCCTAGGACACCGCCCTCTCAAGGCGGAGACCAGGGGTTCGAATCCCCTACGGGCTACCATGAGGTTCCGCGGTCCGGCAGTTGCCGGGCCGCGTTTTTTATTGCCGCTCCGGTCGCGTGCTGGCGGAGGAAGCGCCTGCCGATCAGTAGAAGATCGAGCGTGTCCGATGGCGCGGGTGAGCCTTGATCGACGGGTCCTGTCCGCGGTTCCAGAGCTGAAAATCGAGTTGCGCCGCCGTCGCCGGTCGACCGATGGCGTCGAGTTCGGCAAGGATCAGTTCGCAGGCATGCAGGGCGACGGCGCGGATCTCGGTCTCTTCCGGCGTTCCCGCCGGGATAAGGGTTTCCATTTCGATTCGGTCGATCAGCGCCGGGTCGTAGCGGAGGATGCCATCCATCCGGAGGACATGGGGCACGAGGTTATCGGCGAAGATGGTCATCCGGTGCAGATCGGTGAACGCCCCGTGTCCAGCGCCATCGAAGGCAAGCGAGAGATCGGCGCAGAGAAGTTGGGCGCGCTTCATGAGGGGTACGTCGATTCCATCGTGACGGGCAACGTCGCGGAAGCCGGGGAGCGCGGCGGCGATTCGCTCGCCGAGGATTTCAGCCGAGCCGGTCGCGGCCTCTACCGGCGCGAGGAATCGGCCCCGATGCTCGGATGAAATCCAGGCGCCCAGGTCGTTCAAGGCGGCCGCGAACAGGGTCATCAGTTCGGTGACCGGACCATCCTGTTGCTGGCCGAACAGCGTTGCGCAGGCGGCCGGCGTGATGGCGGCAAGCTGAGCCGCCGAGATCGGGCCGGCCGCCCGGTAACGCTCGGTCAGCCGGGAGGCGATGGTGTAGTAGCCGGACATGCCGGGGCGCTTTTCCAGCACCGGGAACCAGCCAGACCCGAAATTGACCGAATCCAGCGTCAACAGATAGGCGGCGGTGGACTCCGGGTCAGCGCGGTAATGGTGGAGGTCGTCGTAGCGGGGTTGCGCCGCGAGATCAACCGGGAGGCTGGCCGCGTATGAGGCAATGCGGGAATGATCGATTGCGACGAACCGGGATCGTTCCGCGACGCCCGCGCAGGCTGACCTGATCCGGTCGAAGAGCGATGACGTGATCACGGCTGGTCAACGGCGAACGTTGGCATGGTTCGTACGTTGCGGATGGGCGAGAGCAGCAGCCAGAGCGCGGCAAGGCCGAGCGGGAGGATGCCTGCCCAGAGCGCCGCGCGCGCGCCGAAGCTGTCGCCGATCATCCCGCCGAGAATCGCGCCGACCATCTGGCCGCCGACGTCGGTGACCCGGATGGTGGCGTTCACGCGGCCTTGCAGATCGTCGCTGACCATGCCCTGCCTGAGGCTCACCTGATTGATGTCGAAGATGGTGTAGGCCGGGTCGGTGATGAACTGCTGGGCGATGAGCAGGGCCGCGCTCGCGATGCCCGCTGATGTCGCCAGCGGCACAAGTGCGTTGCCTGCGGCAGCAAGCGCGAAGCAGGCGATCAGCACGGGGCCGAGAGGGAGCGAGGCGATCCTACTGGCGAGCATCGCGCCGAGGAGCGATGAGATCCCGCCAAGCCCGAAGATGATGCCGAGGATGCCCGGATCGAAGCCGAGATCCTGATTGACAAAGATCAGGAACGCCGCCATGCCGATGCCGAAGGAGAGGGCCAGCCCCGCGTTTGCGGCTGCCAGCGCCCGGAGGATCGGGTCGCGGCCGACGAACCGCAATCCTTCCGCGGCCTCGGAGAAGAGGTTTCCCGTGGCGGAGTCACCGGCTTGCGCCAGGTCAGGTTCCGGCGCGCGGATGCCGCGGAGGAGCACCGCGGAGACCAGGAAGGAGAGCGCGTCGATGGCGATCGCAAAGGGCGCGGTCAGCAGTTGCACGAGCCACCCGCCGAGCCCAAACGAGGCAGTTTCGGCAACCGACGAGGCGGCAGTCAGGCGGCAGTTCGCCGAGACAAGGCGGTCCCGGCCGACGAGGACGGGCAAGTATGACTGAGAGGCAACATCGAAGGCCACGTTCAGGACGCTCATCAGCACGGCAACGAGCGCGAGCAGGGCGATGGTGAGATGCCCGGTGATCGCGGCAACCGGGACGGCGGCGAGGACAGCCGCGCGGCCGAGATCGGCGGCAACCATCACCGGACGGCGGCTGCGGCGATCCAGCCACGCTCCCGCTGCGAGCCCGACGATGAACCCTGGCAGGAGTTCGGCGAGGCGGAGGAACCCGATCTGGGAAGGCGTGGCGTTGAGGGCGAGGATCGCTGCGAAGGGCAGAGCCGTCCGGGTGATCAGCGACCCGAAGATGGAGACGCTCGCCGCGGACCAGAAGCGAAGGAAATCGCGGTCACGCCAAAGGCTGTCGATCCGCACCGGAGCCCTCCGTGGGAACGAAAAAAGGAAGCCCCGACAAACGTCAGATCGAAGCCACTCCCCGCCGGGAGGTTTTCCCATGCGACGCCCCGCAACGCGCATGGTTCCGCCATCCAGCCCGGTGGCCATCCCGGTCCCGAGCGACACCCCGCAGCGCCGCTCGCCGTTGACGGTTCCGGTGGGAGCGACCCTGGAGCCGACAGCTCCTCGGGACCTCCTGTACGGACACTATATCCGGACGTGTTCCAGCCTGTCAAGCGGTGCTGCGCGTCACTGCTGAAATGGGCTCGTGGGAGTGCCTGGACAGTGGCGATCCGGGGGAATCGGCGCCGAAGAGGAGTCATGGCGGCGGCGGCAGATCGGTCCAGGACGGATCGACGGCCGGCTCCCCGGGGGTGGCGACGTCGTCGAGCCCGCGAAGCACCAGTTCGAGATCTCCGGCATGCGCGAGTTGCCCGCTGACAATGGAGATCTTCTGGGTGGTCTCGGTCACGCGCACCGGGATGCCCTCGATGGCGTCCTCCCGGCCTCGATCGCCGGCGGTGACAGTCACCCGCGCGCCAAACCGGCCGCCTGCATCCACGACGATGAGGTGGGCGCGATTCGCTCGCTCGCGTCTCCCGGTGATGGTGCCGCTTTCGTCGCCCGGCCAGGCGTTGTCGAACTCCACGTCGTAGCCCAGGGCGAGAAAGAGGGTGCGGAGCAGGGTGGGGTTCCAGAGGAAGGCATCGGAGTTGGTCGCGCTCACGGGGTCACCTCGCGGCCGAGACGGAAATCGACATCGAAGACGCGGCCGATCCGCTCGACCGCGCCAGGATCGTCAATGATGACCCCGATCTCGCGATTCTGGTCCAGCGAGGTCGAGGTCATGTTCTGGCTGCCGACAAACGCGCGGTCGCGGTCGGCGAGGAAGAGCTTGGCGTGAATATAGACGTCGCTGACGATCCGCACTCGCACGCCACGCTCGACGAGCCCGCGGAGCGTGGTCATCTGCTTCTCGTCGCCGGGTGACATGACGATGCGCACCGCGACCCCCCGCTCCGCCGCTTCGGCGATGGCGCGGAAGAAGGCGTCATCGCGCAGCACCTCGGCGTAGATGTCCAGCGATGTGGTGGCGCTGTCGATCAATTCAAGCAGGTCGGCGCGCGCGCTCGTGGGGCTGATGATGAGCGGCCCTGCCTCCGGTTCGGCGGTGCGCTCCCAGTCGGCCTCGAAAATGGCCAGCGCGTGCTGGACGATCGCCGGGTCGTTGGTGACGACGTTGATCTCGCGGTTCTGCTGGAATGCCGATACGGTGAGGTTCATGTTCATGATGATTGCGACCGCGCCGTCCATCGTGAAGGTCTTGACGTGGTTGAAGCGGAAGACCGGGTTGCTCCAGCGGACGTCGATCCCTGCTTTCTTCAATCGTTCGAAGGCTTCCGGTTGGCCGCCGCCGCCGCCGTAGGGATGCTCTTCGAGCAGCACACGGACATGCACGCCGCGCCGGACGGCGGCAGCGAGGGCATCAACCGTCGGGGTGTCGCTGATGAGGTAGATCTGAAGGGTGATCTCGCGACGCGCGGCGGCGATTTCTTCGAGAAGCGGTCCCCTGCCATCCATCGGCGTAATGAAAACGCCGGTGGTCTCCTGTCCGGGTCGCGGCGTGGCGCCGGTGTAGATGACCTGCGGGCGAACGCCTTCCGGGTGGCGTGGCCAAGCGAGGGCAATCACCGCGGCCCCGATGGCGAGGGCGAGCGCGATCGCCAGCCACCGCCAGAAGCGGTCGTGATTCCGGGAACGCGCGGTGCGGGTGTGGCGTTGTTCGGGTGTGTCGCTCATGGTCGCCTGCGGGGGAGCGGCCGGGCCGGAGGAAGGACGGGCGGCGTCGGGCTAGATGCCCTGCTGCTCCCGCCATGCCCGGATTTCGGCGGCGTGCTCGTCGTAATGCTCGTCGGTGTCCATGCCCATGCGTTTCAGCATCGGGAGGAGGGTACCCGGATCTTGCGGGGCCGCCGCCACAAAGGCAAGCATCTCCCTGTGGGCTGATTCCATGTCGGCGCGGTTTTCCGCGGCGCTGCGGCCGGATCGGGCGGCAATGTCCCGGTCGTTCATTTCCTCCCACGGGACGGACTCGAACGCGCGGTTTTCGAGTGAATCGCGGCCACGATCGAGGCTGTACCGGTCCCAGAACGCGATGTGGCCGAGAAGATCGGAGATGGACCAGTCGCCGCAGACCCCCGGCTCGTCCAGACGATCCTCCGGGATGCCGGCCAGCGTGGAGACCAGAGTGGCCCACGAGGCGTCAAGCCGGGCGAGCGCCGCGATTGCGGCCTTCTCGCTGATGTCGAGGTTCTCCCAGGGCATGGTTTGACCGGTCATCAGGGGCTGGCTCCCGGATCGTCCCGAAGCGAGTCATGAGCGTATTGTCGCATCAGTCCGGTAGGTGACATTTTCCCGCGTACCCCGTAGGATGGAAGTGTACGATGTCATGAGGCATGGGCGCGATGATATGGCGTCCAACGGTGTGGCGACAGGCGGCGGGGGGAGCGGGAGACCGGAAGATGGACGAGCGACGGTTCGACGCGGCGCTCCGGGCGCTGCAGGCGGGAACGACCCGACGGGCGGGACTGGCGGGCGCGCTTGGCGCGCTGCTGGGCGTGGGGGCGGCGGCAGCGAGCGCGGCAGAAAAACGGGATGCCGAACGGGGCGAGGGGCGGCCGCATGGGGTGGCTGCCTCAGCGGGGAGCGGCCCAAGCGGGTACGATGACGGGCGTACTGAAACGCCGCAGACGACCGCGACCGGAGGACGAGGGATGGAGACGAATGGCATGGCGGCGACGCGCCGCTTCCTGGCGAACATGGGGCTGCCGGAGGGCGACCTGAACGATCTTCCAGGTTCCCCGCAGCGCTTTTCGGACGGCGGACAGTGGCGGGTCGAGATACCGTCGGTCGAGGGCCCGAACTGCTTGCGGGCGGTGTTCGAGGAAGCCGACCGGCTGGGCGTGCCGGTCCATCGCGTCTCGCAGGGCTCGGGCGTCATGTTGCTGACGGATGACGAACTGGACGAGATGCGCGAGATCGCGGCGCCGCGCAACGTGGAGATCAGCCTGTTCGTTGGGCCGCGCGCCGGGTGGGACACCGGGGCGATGGCGGCGAGCAGCGCCGGGAAGGTCGTTGGGCCAAAGCAGCGCGGGATGGAGCAGATCGTCCAGGCCGTGGAGGATGTGAAGCGCTCCTGCGCCCACGGCATCCCGAGCGTGCTGGTGACGGATGAGGGGTTGCTCGAGGTGCTGGGCGCCATGCGCGCGGCAGGAGAGCTTCCGGCGAACCTGATCCTGAAGGGGTCGGTGATGCTCGGGGCGAGCAACCCGGTCTCCATCCGCAACCTCGAACGGCTCGGACTAACGACCTTCAACACGCCGACCGATCTCTCGCTGGCTCATTTCGCGGCGATCCGCGCGGCGACGACGATGCCGCTCGACATTTACATCGAGGTTCCGGACGACATCGGCGGGTTCATCCGGCACTACGAGATCGCGGAGATCGTGCGGGTCTGCTCGCCGGTTTACCTGAAGTTCGGGCTGCGAAACGCGCCGAATATCTACCCGGCGGGCACGCATCTCGAAAGCACCGCGATCGCGCTCACCCGCGAGCGGGTGCGCCGGGCGAAGATCGGGCTGGACCTGCTGAAGCGGCTCGCGCCCGATGCGGTGATGTCGCCGCTGCCCGCGTAGGATTTCGCTGCGTGCCGCTAAGCCCCCACCCCAACCCTTCCCCCGCTGCGACGGGAGAGGGGTTGGGGTGATTGCGGGATAACGCTGGGGGGGCGGTTTGATGGCGTGAATGGAGGCCGCGGAGACGCGAAGGCCCGGGCTACCCCTTTAGCCCCGTCGTCGCGATGCCCTTCAGGAAGTACCGCTGGGTGAGGAAGAAGACGATCACGAGCGGCAGGGTGGTGAGCAGGGAGCCCATCATGATGAGTTCCCAGTCGGCGGTGCGTTGGGCGCGGAAGGCGAAGAGGCCGAGGCTGAGGGGGAACTGGTCGCGGTCCTGCAGGTAGATCAGGGGGCCGAAGAAGTCCTGCCAGGTGTACATGAGGGTGAAGACCGCGACGACGATCAGGGCGGGGCGAACGAGGGGGAGCATGATCTCGCGGAAGATGCGCCATTCGCCCGCGCCGTCGATTCGGGCGGCGTCGGCAAGGTCCTCGGGGATGCCCTTGAAGAACTGGCGCATCATGAAAATGAAGAAGGCGTCGCCAAGGAAGCGCGGGGCGATGAGGGGGATGTAGGAGCCGGTCAGGTTCAGGTTGGCGAAGATCACGTAGGTTGGGATGAAGGTGACGATGGGGGGAACCATCATCGTGGCGAGGGTGACGGCGAAGAGGGCGTCGCGGCCGGGGAATGGCAGCCGGGCGAACCCGTAGCCGACGGCCGCGCAGGAGATGACGGTGCCGATGGTCACCAG
>CAIPGK010000296.1 GCA_903864575.1 uncultured Chloroflexota bacterium | reverse complement strand
CGCGCTGGCGATGATGAGCGACGTTCCGTTCGGTTACTCAGCGGCCCTCGGGGGTCTCGTTCCCGTACTGGATGCGTTCGGGCGCTCCGCCTTGTCGAATCTGATCGTCTGCGGAGACGCGGCGGGGGTCTGTTCGCCTGATGTCGCGCTTGCGGAGGGAGCGATTGCAGGGGCTGCGGCGGCAGTGGAAGCGGGAGTCGTCTCGGAGGAGGCGCTCGTCGCTGAGCAGGAGCGGTTCGCGGAGACGATGGCGGCGCGGCTCGAAGCACGCGCGGCAGTCGCCCCGGCCTTTGTTCAGCCGGTGCGCTAGGGACAGGGAGCGAATGATCATGAACGAACAACAGAGCGGCGCACCCTGCTTCATTTGCCGTTGCTACGAGGTGACGCTCGCGGACGTCGAGCAGGCCATCGCGGATGGAGCGCTGACGGTCAACGATGTCAAGCGGCGCACGAAGGCGGCAATGGGCGTATGTCAGGGCGCATATTGCGTCCCTGCGCTGGTGGCGCTGCTGGCGGAACGAACCGGACAGGATCCCGCGGCCATAGCGCCGATTACCGCCCGGCCGCCGGTGCGGCTCATCCCACTCGAATCGCTGGCTGATTTGGTGCCGGAGCACGACTGAGCCACACACCGTCACAACAAAGCGACAACGCCGGGACCTTCGCGGCATGCCACAATTACCGGCTGTGCGGTTGTGAGGCCGCGCGGCGCGACATCGCGCCGTGAACAGGTGGCGACTGGGAGTTAGTTGCGATGCAATCCCGCTTGACGTTCGACTACCGGAATGCGACCGCGCAGGCGGTTGGTCCGGAGAACGGTGTTTCGAAGACCATGCTCGATGGCGTGGCCGGCAAGGTCCGGGCCGAGCACGCGCGACTGCAGAGAGAGCATGCGGCCGGCGCGCAGCGCTGGATGGATCTTCCCGACAACACCGCGCTCGCCGGTGAGATCAACGATTTCGCGAATGCGAACCGCGGCAGCTATTCCGACTACATCCTTATCGGCATTGGTGGGTCATCGCTCGGCGCCATCGCCACCGTGATGGCGCTTGGCCACCCGTATCGCAACCTGCTCTCCGCGGAGAAGCGCGGTGGGCCGCGCCTGTTCGTGCTCGACAATCCCGATCCCGAGAAAGTGAAGGCCACGCTCGACGTGGTGGACCTGAAGAACACGCTGGTCAACGTCGTCACCAAGTCCGGGCAGACGGCCGAGACGATGGCGAACTTCCTGGTTGCGCGAAATGCGCTCGAGGCGGCTGTTGGCGAGAAGCAGGCCGCGAAGCAGATCGTTGCCACCACTGACCCGAAAGAGGGACTCCTTCGCCAGATGGCCGACGCCGAGGGGTACAGGACCTTTCCGGTTCCCCCGGGCGTCGACGGTCGCCAGACCGTGTTGAGCGCCGTCGGGCTGTTGCCGGCTGCGTTCTGCGGGGTCGACATCGACGGCATGTTGGCAGGCGCGGCCGCGATGCGCGCCCGCTGCACATCGGATGACGTGTTCGAGAATCCAGCCTACCTGCTGGCGGCGCTGGCGGTGCTTGCTGACCAGAAGCTCGGCAAGAAAATGCTGGTGACGATGCCGTACTCCGATGCGCTGTATGGCATCGCCGACTGGTTCCGCCAATTGTGGGCGGAGAGCCTCGGCAAGCGCCTCTCGATTGACGGCGAAGAGGTCTTTGCGGGGCAGACGCCGATCAAGGCGCTCGGCGCGATCGATCAGCATTCGCAGATCCAGCTGTACACCGAGGGCCCGAACGACAAGCTGCTTTCGCTGATCGAGGTGGACCGCTACCGCGCGGAGGTCGAGGTGACTGGCGTCCCGGCCAACATCCCCGACCTCGCCTATCTCGAAGGTGCGGAAATGGGCCAGTTGATCGACCGTGAATGCTCCGCGACCGCGTGGGCGCTGACGCAGGCGAAGCGGCCAAACTTCACGATCACGGTGCCCGAGATCGACGCCGGGATCGTCGGTGAGTTCTTCTACTTGCACCAGTTGCAGACGGTTATGGCGGGCGCGCTCTACGGCGTCAATCCCTTCGGACAGCCGGGTGTCGAGGCGGGCAAGAACGCCACCTATGCACTGATGGGCCGGGAGGGGTACGAGGGGCTTCGCAAGGAACTGACCGCCAAGCCCGCGGACGGCGGCGAGTACACGCTGGCCCCGAACTGATTCGCCGTTTCTGGCACCCATCCTCATGGCG
>CAIPGK010000295.1 GCA_903864575.1 uncultured Chloroflexota bacterium | reverse complement strand
GAGGGACGCGGCGGGCATCGTCGCGAGGGACGCGGCGGGCATCGTCGCGAGGGACGCGGTAGGCGCGGTGACCCGAACCTTGCCCCTACGCCTCCAGCACCGTGAACGCCTCGGCGCAGGCGAGCCCGGCGGGCGCGCCGATGGCGGCCGCTCGTTCACGCCAGCTTGCGGAAAGAGCACCCGGGTCCGGCGTCTGGCTCTCGTGGGCGAGGCGCGCGGCGATCTTCCGGTCGAACCCGGCCCCGATGTCGACGTAGCACGCGGCCGCGGCGCTCGCGAACAGCCAGGCCGCCCCCGTCCGGTGCGGCGCCAGCCCTGCCTCCTGGTGCTCGGGGTAGGCATGGATATCGCGGGCAAGGGGATAAACGGCATCAAGCGCGGCGCGGCCCACGACCCGGTGGTCGCGGTGCGAGAGATAGCGCGACAGCGGCTGCTCGGGGTCATGGGTGAAGAGCACATCGGGTCGCCAGCGCCGGATCGCGGCCACCAGCTCGGCGCGGAGGGCGCGGGTATCCTCCACCTCGCCATCCGGATGGCGCAGGAACTCGACCCCCGCGATGCCGAGCAGCCCGGCGGCGATCCCGGCCTCGCGCTCCCGTCGCTCCGCAATCAGCGCCGGGGTCATTGCCGGATCGTCGCTCCCCTTGTCGCCGGACGTGACGAGCACCGCCCGGACCGCGCACCCGGCCGCGGCCATCATCGCGAGCGTGCCGCCGCACCAGCTCTCGATGTCGTCCGGGTGGGCAGCGATGGCGAGCGCGCTGGCGGCCCGCGGCGGCGGCGCAATGCGGATCATCGCTCCCCGATCTCCCATCCTGTGTCGAAGCGCACATGCCCGCCATGCCCGGCGAGACAGCCGCGCGAGCCGCGCCAGCCTACCGTAGCACCATCCCCGGCACGTGCCGGCGCCGCGAAATCCCGACCGGGAGAGTGCAGCCATGAACGCCACGACCGCTACCCGCGCCATCACCACGACCACCACCCGCCGATCGCTCCTCGGCGGACTGACTCTCGGCCTCGCCGCCGGGCTCGCCGCGCTGACTGCATCCGCCGCGGCGGGAGGGTCGTCCTCCATCCGCCACGCTCAGGGCCACGGCAGCGGGCAGGGAAGGACGGACCGGACACGCCGCCGCCAGCGGCCGGAAGCCATTCCTGATGCCCCGCCGCCGCCCCGCGTTCACGCCGGGTACGACGTGCTCAACGCCACCCTCCGCGTCTATGGCTACGACTTCCCGCCGGATGCAGCGATCGATGTCCAGATCAGGGGCGACTGGATGCCCCTGCCCGGCGCGTATGGCGTCTCTCTCGACGCTGCGGCGCGAGCGAACCGCCACGGGAAGTTCAGGCTTGTCTTCCGTCACATCTGCCCGAGCAGCGCCGATGTGACCGCCCTGCAATTCGATGCGGCGCCGGTCACCATCCACGGCGACTTCGGCATCTACACCTGCTTCGCCTGACCCCGGAGCCTTCACGCGAGCCAGCAGGCTCCGGGCCTGCCGGCTCACGATGTCCTGCGTGCAAGCCACCCAATCCAGCGGCGCAGGTTGG
>CAIPGK010000294.1 GCA_903864575.1 uncultured Chloroflexota bacterium | reverse complement strand
GCTGGCGCTCGCCTGCGGCGCCAGCGCGGACCTCGCCGCGCGAATCGGCATGGACGCAGCGGCGATCGCGGTCACCCGGCCGCGCACCGCCATCGTGTCCCATCGCGAACTCCTGAGCCGGGCCAGCCTCGACGAGACGCGGGCGCCGATGTCCCTCAAGGACGTGGCCGCAGCGGTGGACCGCGAGCGATTCGCCGGCAAGCGCATCGTCTTCACCAATGGCGTGTTTGACGTGCTGCACGCGGGCCACGTGCACCTGCTCCAGCGGGCGAAGGGGCTCGGCGAGATTCTCGTCGTTGGAATCAACAGTGATGCGAGCACCCGCCGACTCAAGGGCCCCGCGCGACCCATCAACCCCGAGGCCGACCGCCTCGCGCTCCTGCTCGCCCTCGAGTCCGTCGACTACGCCCTCAGCTTCGACGACGACACCGCCACGGAGACCATCCGGGCACTCCGGCCGGACATCCATGTCAAGGGCGGCGACTACTCCCCCGACACCCTGCCGGAACGGGCTGCGGTCGAGGAAATCGGCGGCCGGATCGAGATTCTTCCTCTTGTCGAGGGGCGGTCCACCACCGGCGCCATCAAGCGCATCGCCGCCGCTCTGCCCCTAGCTCCGGAGGCGTGAACGCCGGCCCGGCCATCCCCGCCACCATCGCCAAAGGAGCGCCACGTTGTCCTATCGGTCGAGACCGCTGCTCGTCGTCCACCACCTCGGACTCGGCGATCACATCATCTGCAACGGCATGGTCCGGCATCTGCAGGGCGTGTACCGGCCCAGCACCCTCTGGCTGGTCACCACGCTTCCCTACCTGGCCAGCGTGCAGTTCATGTATCGCGACGACCCGGCCATTCGCTTCGTCCCGGTCATGAACTACCTTGAGGTTCCCGGATTGCCGCTCAACTGGTATGAGCTCGACGTGGTGCGCGCGGGGTACGAAAAACTCCGGTATCCGCTGTGGGACCGCTCGTTCTACGAGGAACTCGGACTCGACTTCGACCTCAGCTGGGAACGGTTCTTCGTCGGCCGCGACCTGGAAGCGGAGGCGATGCTTGCCCGGATCGTCGATCCGCCGCGAGACTTCGCGCTGGTGCACCGGGAGACCAGCGAGGGCCCCATGAACCTCGTTGCCGACACGGATCTGCCGGTAATCGAGGTCAGGCGGGTGGCGGGGTTCCACCTGTTTCACTGGATCGGCCTCGCCCTGGCCGCCCGGGAAATCCATTGCCTCGATTCCGCGTTCATCCACCTCGTCGACCGGCTCGCGCCAATCCGGGAACAGCGACTGGTGTATCACCAGATCCGGGACGAACGACACGCCCACTTTGGCCGCAAGCGCGATTGGCGCGTCATCCGGATCCTGTATCCGGATTGACCCCCGGCCGGCAGCCTGCAACTGCCGCCGGACGGCAGGATGCACGTCAGGCATGTCGCCGGCCACCCGCAACGGCGGAAGGCCGGGCACGATGCCCGGCCTCCCACCCATGAATCCGTACCCGGCATCCTCCCGCCGCAGACGCGCTCGCGGGTCAGTAGCTGCACTTGTTGTTGTAGCACCGCCCGGAGCAGCAAACCGTCCCGCTGAAGCACGGCTCGCCGACCTTTTGACACTTCTCCTTGCACCGGCCGTGATCGCACACCTTCGATCCGCCACAGTCACGGTCGTGCTTGCATCCGTCCTTGCAGCGGTCGCCGTCGCAGTACTGGTCGTTCGGGCAATCGCGATCCTCGTAGCAGCGCTTGTTCTGCACGCAGCGCTCGCGGTCGCACCGTTCATCCCGGCGACAATCGGTGTCCCGGCGGCACCGTCGGGCCACCACGCAGCGCCGGTTTTCGCAAACCTCCTCCCGCGCGCAGTCCCGGTCCTCACGACAGGAATCCGACTTCGTGCACCGGCCCCGGTCGCAGTATTCGTCGCCCCGGCAGTCGCGGTCGTCACGACATCCCCTGTCCACCACGCAGCGCCGGTTCTCGCAGATCTCGTCGCGCGCGCAATCGCTGTCGCGGCTGCAACCGTCTGACCTGGTGCACTTGCCGCGGTCGCAATACTCGTCACTGCGGCAGTCGCGGTCGTCCCGGCACCGCTGGTTGCTCTTTTCCTTGCAACGGCCATTCTTGCACTTGTATCCGCTGCAGCAGTCCTTCCTGTCGCGGCAGCTGTCGCCCTGCGACCCGCAGCGCTCCGTCTCCACCTGCGCTGCCGCGCGGTCCGCGCCGCCAAGCCCGAACAGCCCCGCCGCCAACCCGGCCAGCGCCGTCCGCCGCGTGCTGACCGCACCGACGCCGCGCGTCAACCGGTCGAATGTCTCGCGGTCCATCGGGATTCGACCTCCTTCATTCCCGGAGCACGTCGGACAGGTCGCACGCCCCCTCCCGCCGCCGTCCCCGCTCATGCTCCACCACCCGTATCTCGGCCGACCCGCGACCGGGCGAATCTTCGTCATCGTAGCGGTGTTTCCTGCGAACGTACCCCCGGAAGCGCCGCCAATGGTCGCATTATCGCCACAGCCCGGGACCAAATGACGGAGGGCCGGGCATGTGCCCGGCCCCCGCCTGCATCTGCTCTGATCGTCCCTACTGGCAGCGATTCTTCCAGCAATCCTTGCTGCAGCAGTCCTTGTCCTTGTAGCAGTACTCGCCGTACCCGCCACAATCCGCGACGCAGCGCCCGCGGTCGCAGTAGTTCTTCTTCTTGCAGTCCTGGTTGCCGTGGCATCCGGAGACGCAGCGCCCGCGCGTGCAGATGTTCTCGATCTTGCAATCGGAATCGCGGCGGCACTGGTCCTGGTTGGTGCAACGCCCCTTGATGCACGCCTCACCCCCGCGGCAATCGTAGTTGCTCTGGCATTTGCCGCCGCTCTTGGAGACGCACTGACCTACCGTGCCGCTGTTCGGATCGCCACCGCGGCACTTGAGGCCGCTGCAGCAATCGGTGTTCCGCAGGCAGCTCTCACCCGAATCACCGCAGGCCGCGGTCGACACTTCGGCCGCCACCCGACCCGCGACTCCCAGGCCAAGCACGCCGGCAATCATGCCGGCGAGGGCGTTTCGCCGGGTGCACTCCTTGCCGACGCCACGCGTCAGCGAATCGAACAGTTCGCGATCCATCGCTGTCGTTCCTCCCTCCGGCGAATTCAGCCGGTGGCTACCTCACCTACCGGCCGGTTCCACCCGCATGTAGAGCCCATCGGCGTTCGTTCGCATGATACACCCGGTTTACCCCGGTCCCACACTCGCCGCCTTGCCCCCGTCGCAACCGACGGGGGCCCGGGCCGTCCTGGCGTCTGCACGTCCGGGTTACTTCCGGCAGCGCTTGTCGCCCCGGTCGCACGTCAGGGCGTTGCAGCAATCGCCACTGCTCTGGCAGCGATCGCCCTCGCGGCCGCAGCCATTCTCATCCTTGCACTTGCCATCCTTGCAACGCAGACCACTCTTGCAGTCGTTGTTCGTGTTGCAGCGGTCGCCCTTGTTGCCGTTGCCGTCCTTGCTGTTCTTGTTCTTGCACCGGCCGTTCTTGCAGCGCTCGCCCTTCCGACAATCCCGATCATCCCGGCACTTCCGGTCGGAGTCGTTCTTGTCGATGCACTGCCCGAACTCGTCGCCCTCGGGAATCCTGCACTTCAGGCCCTCGCAGCAGGCGTAGTTGGTGAAGCAGTTGTCGCCTTTCTTGGAACACGCAGCCACCTCGACCTGCGCCGCCGCGCGCTTCGCCGCGGGCAATCCGACCAGCGCGGCCGCCAACCCGGAAAGCGCGCGCCGCCGGGTGCATGCCTGACCGGCTCTCTTCACCAGCACATCGAAGGTTCGTCCGTCCATCGTCGCCCACTCCGCTTGCCCGCAGGCATGACACGCCGCGACCTCCGGCCACCGCGCCACTCGTTGACCTATCCGCTCCTAGAACGCGCGAACCGCCGTATTGGATTCATTTCCTGCCACGTGAACCAACGGCAACGCCCCCGCCCGGTATCACCCGGAGCGGGGGCGTCCTGCCGCCCATCAGCGCGAAGCCGCGCATTCAAGGCCGCACGAAACTACTTGCAGCGCTTGTTGCGGCACTCGTAGCGGTTGTCGCAGTCGGAGTCCTTCTTGCACCAGTCGCCCTTGCCGCCGTGGCCATTCTTGAACTTGCAGTTGCCCGTGTCGCCGTTGCGGATCTTGCACTTCAGACCCTTGCAGCAGTCGGTGTTGCGGAAGCAGCGGTCGTGCTTGCCGCCACAGCGCTCGGTCTCGACGTCCTCAGCCGCGACCTCCGCCGGCGCGGCCGCGCGGGCAACGCCAACCCCTGTCAGGGCAACGGCCAGACCCTTGACCGCCGTGCGGCGGTCCGTCGCCGACGCCAGCCGGCGAACCATCACGTCAAAGCGCTCGCTCTCCATTGAATGCCACCTCGTCTACTGGATGCCCAGTCACCGGCACTCCGGACCCGATCGGGCCTTGCTGGCGACTACCTGAATCACAAGCGTACGACGACGAATGCGTACGTTCAAGAAGAAACGGCGATATTGCGACGGAAATGGTCCGTTTCTCCACCTTTTCTCCAGATTTGCGGCGGGCATTGAAGGTTATCCGCCATTCTCGCCAACACAGGCTGACCGCCCGGAGCGCTCCGGGCGGTCAGGCGACAGTGGCCGCGGAGAGCGTGCCGCTAGCGGCAGCGGCGCCGCTTGCAGGTGAAGCGATTGTCGCAATCCGAATCCTTCTTGCACCAGTCGCCCTTCTTGCCGTGGCCATTTTTGAACTTGCAGGACCCCACGTCCCCGGTGTCCGGGTCGCCGCCCTTGCACTTCAGTCCCGAGCAGCAATCGTGATTCCGGAAGCACTTGTCGCGCTTGCCGCCGCACTTTTCGGTTTCCACCGGATCCGGTTCGGTTGGCTCGGCCGCAACAACCGGGAAGGCCAACCCGGCGATGCCCAGCCCGCCCAGCGCCGCCGCGAGGCCACGCGCCGCGGATCGGCGGTCGGTCGCTGTGGCCATCCGGGCCACGATCCGGTCGAATTGCTCGCTGTCCATGCTCGTTCGCTCCTGACGCGATCCCGCTCGGCAACCCGCCTCGGGCGCCGCGCACGCCGCTTCCGGCGTGACCCGCCACCTTCCCCCGGACGGCGACGCGCTACCGGATTCCGCACGATTCGTGCCACGAACTGACGCATCCCGCCCCGGCCACGGCGCCGGAGACGGGATGCTGGTCAATCACCCGAACATGGGTGCCGGAACGGACCGGCCGACTCGTCCGCTACCGCTGGCACTTCCGCTGCTGGCAGCGGAACCCGCCGCAACAATCGCGGTTCTGGGTGCAGAAATTGCCCTTCCGGCCGCATCCGTGCTTGTATCGGCATTCGCCGACCTGATCGAGTTCTTCCTTGAACTTGCACTTCAGGCCACCGCAGCAGTTACGGTTCGTGGCGCACTTCTGCCCCTTGTGCCCGCATCCTGCCAGCGCATCCGCCGCCACGCCGATGCCCGCCAACCCAAGCATGCCGCCTGCCAGCGTCTTCGCCGCCTGCCGGCGCGACCCCGCGCCGCTCAGCGCCCGGGTGAAACAATCGAATCGCGCACGATCCACGATCCCTACCTCCCGGGCGACCTCCGCCCTCCTCGCAGCTGGTCCCGGATTGGCCAGCTCCGCACCCCAGCCGGGAGCATACCAGAGCATCTCCGTCCGTTCGGCCGACGCCAGCGTCGCTCCAGAGGCATCACAGGAGTAAAGACTTTGTCATATGGTCAATGTTGGGGTATCCTGCCGCGAGGTTCGGGGAGTCTGACGTGCCAGTTCCGCCCACCATGCGCGGCCCAGCGGGTTGCCGCCCAGCAGTTGACTGTCGCGCCGGTTCTTGCGCAACGTATCTTTACAGGAGGCTGCCGTGGATCAGCGCTCGTTCGACCAAATGGCCCGCCTGTTGGCTGGCGCCGCTTCCCGCCGCACCGGTCTCAAGGCCGCGGTTGGCGCGTTGTTCGGCGCAGCGGTCCTTCCCGCTCCGGCAGACGCGCGGAAGAGCCGTTCCCAGCGGCCTGAAACCGAGGGCCCCTGCGGCAACGGCAAGCGCAAGGACAACCAGTGCACGAAGGACTCGCAGTGCTGCACCGGCATCTGCGACGTCAGCAAGGGCAAGAAGAACAAGGACAAGAAGGGCCGCTGCCGCTGCCTCAAGAATGGCAAGCCCTGCGCCGCCGACAAGAACTGCTGCAAGTCCTCCGTCTGCTTCGACGGCTCCTGCACCGACTGCCGCAAGTCCAACCAGTCCTGCTTCGACTCCGGCGACTGCTGCGGCACCGGCATCTGCAGCAACTACATCTGCATCCCCTGCCGCAACGACGGCCAGTCCTGCTCCGCCTCCGCCGACTGCTGCTCCGGCTTCGCCTGCTACGACGGAACCTGCGCCCCCTGCGCCTCCGTCGGCACGACCTGCACCGCTGACAGCCAGTGCTGCGACGGCTCCCTCTGCCTCGACGGCGTATGCGCCTCCTGCATCCCGGAAGGCGGCTCCTGCGCCCCGAAGTTGACGGCAGCGTCCCACGGCGACCCGCGTGAGTTCGCGCTCGACTGTTGCGGCTCGCTCCTCTGCCACAACGCGACCTGCGTCGGGCCGCAGAGCGTCAGGAACGGTGATCCCTGCATCGAGGACTACGACTCCTGCGAGGATCCCGACGCCACCTGCACCACCTACCAGTTCGACACTCCTGCCGGGACCTACTGCCTCCTCCCCCGCAAGGCCGTCTGCGAAGACGACCTGGACTGCATCTCCCGCGACTGCCCGGGTGGCGTCTGCGTGGCCTGTTCGCACGAAGCCTGCATCACCCCATGCGTGCCGATCGTCTGCAAGGGCAACGCCTGCACCTACGACACCATCCAGGACGCCATCAACGCGGCGACCTCCGGCGACGTCATCGACATCGGCCCCGGCCAGTACGTCGAGGATCTCACCGTCGACCGGGACATCGTGCTCCGCGCCTGCAAGGGCAAACCGGTCACCATCCAGAACGCCACCTACGACACCCGCACGATCAGCGTTACCGGCGACTTCCTGCTCGAGTTGATCGACATTACCGTCGAAGGTCTCTCCGACATCGAGGGCGGCAAGTACGGCGGCGGCATCGCCACCCCGTACAACCTCGGGCTCTTCCGCTACACGACCGTCCGCAACGGCGCGTGGGACGCAGGCGGCGGCATCCGGGTGGGTGGGTACAACACCCCCGGCTCCCTCGGTGCGCAATCGAGCGGCGCGGCAAACGGCAACCGAGCCAGCGCGACCCAATCCCGCTTTGCCGAACGGCGCGCCAGCTTGGCAGGCCGCACGAACCGGTTCAGCACGGCCGGGATCGAACCATCCAACGGGTCCTACACCCTCCTGCTCGCCGTGGACCAGACACTGATCGAAACGAACACCGCGGACGCCCTCGGTGGCGGCATCTACGCGGGCTGGATCGAAGATAACGGGTTCATCGACCCGTCAAACGTCGCTCCCTCCTCCGTCATCATCGTCGCCGATGGCGCGGTCATCCGGTACAACGACGCTATCCAGACCAGCCCGCTCAACCTCGATGCCATCACCCCGGCCAACTTCGACAGTGCCGGCGGCGGCATCTTCGCAAACAACGGCATCGTCGAACTCCAGGACGACGCCATCGTCTTCAACAACAACGCTGGCCGCTTCGGCGGCGGCATCTACCTTATGCCCACCCCGGGCGAGTACGGATTCCTCATGACCGGCAACTCCGCGATCTCCCGCAATCGCGCCAATGGAGGCGGCGGCCTGAGCGTGTATTCCACCCTCAACGCTGACACCGCTGCGACCGTGATGCTTGACGACTCCAGCATTTACGAGAACAAGGCGGACTCCTATGCGGCCGGCCTGCTCGTAACCGGTGTCCCGGTGTACATGGAGGACAAGGCAAGCATCCGCAAGAACATCGGGCTCGGACTTGGCGGCGGCGCAGTCATCGACGGCACGTTTCCGGTGGGCGTCTACGGTCTCAACATGACCGATGAGACGTCCATCAAGGACAACACCTCGGTCAGCTACTCCGCAGGCGTCCTCCTCTCGGGCGTCTACGGCCACCTCGAAGGCTCGGCCACCATCACCGGCAACGTCGCGGAAACCAATGGCGGCGGCGTCTTCCTCGAGTATGTCGCCGGATCGCCGAACTATCTTGCCGGCATCACCATCGAGGGCTCGGCCACCATCACCGGCAATGTCGCGGCCAATGGCGGGTCCGGCAACGGCGGCGGCGTTTACTCCGACAACCCGGCCAATGAAGTCGAGGGTGGCGAGCGCATCACGGACAATGACCCGGACGATTGCTACGGCAGTTCCAGCGCATCCTGCATCGCCTGACGCTCGTGTGGGCACAGATCGGCCAGGCGGCGGCTCACGCTGACCATGACCGGAACGCCAGCGGCCCCTGCTCCGGCAGGGGCCGCTCGTTCATCCTTCGCCATTGCGGAACCGACGTCAGCCGCCGGTCGCGCCCCGTTCCAGCGTCACATTCACCGGCCTGGTCGTGTCCTGCTCGATGGTGAAGCTGGCCTCCCCGGTGTGCTTCCCGGTCTCCACCGTCACGATGTAGTCGCCGGGATCGAGCAGATCGACACGAAGCTTCATGACGCCGCTCCTCACCACATCGCACACCCCGACCTTCATGGTCTTCGCGAAGCCGTTCGGGCCGGCGACGGTGATGATCGCCTTCGGCGCCTTCCCCGATCCGGACGGAGAGCACTTCTTCTCCAGTTTCTGGCTCACGTCCCCGGCACGCATCGTCACCTGTGCGCCACCGACGCCCGCCGGCCCATCCGCCGGGAGGTACAGCAGAGGGCTCGATTCCCAGGTGTTGACGTTCGTCGCCGTGAACGAACTTGTCCCGTAGTGCAGACCGCCGGGCGACGCGCTCGAGAAGACGCTCCCCGCCCCAGCCGCCACCGAAACCCCGTAGACATTCGAAATGAGGTTGCCGCAGCCGTTGGCGGCGGCGGTCGTGCACGACCAGATCACGCCGTTGGGATGCTTGGAACTGTCGCTTTCAATCGCCGCGTAGAGCGTGCCCTGCGCGTCGTAGGAAAGCGAGCTCACCTCGGCGCCAGCCTTTTCCCAGTCGGCGCAGGCGTTCGCCGCGTTCAGGTCGCAGCGCCAGACGATGCCGTTGTCGAGTCCGGCCCAGAGATAGCCGCCGCCAGCGACGAGCGAACGTGCGCGAGTGTCGCCATAACTGTCGAGGGTGAAACAGGCGTTCACGGTATCCGGCGAACAACTCCAGAGCAGCCCCTGCTTCTTCTGCTCGGAGCCATACGCCCCCAGCCCGGCGTAGAGCCTGCCATTCGCCAGCAGCATCGAGTACACCGGGCGCACGCCAGCGTCGTCCAGCAGCACGCACTGCGAGGGCGCCGTGTCCCGCTTGGCGTAGGGAAGATTCGACGGACACCGGTAGATCTTGCCGTTGAACTGCCCGATCCAGAGATAGCCGTTCGCCGCCACCAGCGCGACCGGCTCACACCCGGAAGCGGGGCAACTCTGGCGGGGCCACGGTCCGGCCATGATCCGGGTGCAGTTCGCGCCGAGATCCGCGATCGGGCAACTCAACCCGCCATCGTACTCGCCGACGAAGTAGACGTTGACGCCATCCGTGGCGACCGCCTGATTGTACGAACCAGGCCAACTGCTCGTGGCGGACGAGAAGCATCCGCTGAGCGACGAGGGCGACGAGGGCGACGCGCACACCGCGAGGTCAGTCGTGGAGCTGTTCGAGACGGCCCAGAGCGAATCCTGCGCCACCTGCGCCGCGGTCTGCCGGGGCGTCTGCAGCGTCGCCGCCAGCGGCAGCAGCAGCACCGCCGCCAGCACAAGCAATCCCCGGATCGCCACTGCACGCGATCCCGTTCGCCGACGTTCCATACAGTCCTCCCTGATCCGGGCCATGCCGTCCCGGCGTCGGCGATTGTCGCCGAACGTGGACAACCATCGTGATCGCCCGGTGGCCATTGCCCGATGCCGCCAGCCTATCACGCAGGCCACAGCAAATGTAACCATTTCGAAACTGCATTCCTGTCCCGAGTCGGGCGACGGGTACCCGCCGCCAAAGGGGGTGAGCCGGACCGGCGGGTCGGCGGTTTTCCGCCCTCATGGCGTGGACCGCAGTGCGACGGCGCCCCGAACGTGGATGCCGGGCCACACCGCCACCCCATGTTGTCAGCGACGCATTCCCGCCGCGGTGAAAGCAGTCCCGGCGGCCCCTGCCAGGACAGGGGCCGCCGGGGTTCCAGGAGATGAGATGCTGGCCTGCCGGATCCGCCAGCGACCCGCCTGCATTCTTTGTGAGCAATCCGGGCTCGGCAGGTCTCCCCCTCGTTTCACCGGGCTTCCGTGGCCTCGCTACTCGATCTCGAAGATCGTCTCCACTTCGACCGGCACCCCGTTCGGCAGCGC
>CAIPGK010000293.1 GCA_903864575.1 uncultured Chloroflexota bacterium | reverse complement strand
GCGGGAGCGCTGGCCGACGTCGATGGAGAGACTGTACGTAACTATTCTTTGTCTGTCAATATGGTAGACAATAGCCCTCGGCCAGCGCCGCCACCGCGCGGGGCTGTCGTGCCGTGCGCTCGGTTCCGACGTAGGGTCCCGCCACCGTCCAGGACGTCATCTCGCTGTCGATGATCATGCTGCCTACAGCGAGCCTGCATCGCGCGCTCGTGGTGACGGGGCACGCCGCTGATGTGCGTACCGGGCAGATCGGGGACATGCTTGAAGCCTGGATCTCCGCGGGGATGGCGGGTGGGTGTCCCGCACCGGCCACTCAGGCGTGACGATCGCCGGACTCGCGCCGGGAGCCGATCCGGGGTCCGGCCTGTCCCGGCATGCCCGAGCGGCGCTTTCACGCGAACAACCGGGCCGGTACACTTGATGCATGACATCGGCGGGTTTCCCGTGTCGTTGTTGCTGCGGTCATCGGTTTCCCGCCCGTCGCCCATGCCCTGATACTCGCGTCGCCGCCAGTCTTCGCCGGAGGATCGCCCGTGACTATCTCCCTTCCCGACACCGACGCCACGCCGGTCGTCCGCACCGACTATGGGGATGACGCCGCATGGGCATCCGTGAAGGAAGCCGTCGCCACGCCGCAGGGCGATTTTGCCGCCAACGTGGCCTTCGTCGACGACCCCGCCCTCGATGGGGCCGATCCCGCCGCCATTGCTCGCGCGGCGCGGGCGCAGGGAATCCATGCAGTGGTCCTGATCGCCGACCACGAGACCTTCGCCTCGCCAGACCGCGTGCTTCTCTGCGTCGATGCGCTGGAGGACACGGTGCGATCCTTCAGGTTCGTTCCCGCCCGAGCATGGTCGGTCGAGAACAATCTCTCCCTCGCAAACATGGATTTCGATGATTTCCTCGGCAGCCTCGGCCCGGACGGCGTCTTTCGCGGCTTTCCGGGCGAATGACCCTTGAAAACCGGGGGCGCGCCGCTTGCCGACCGCCGACTGGTCCCGACCGCTGGCTCAGGCCTGGTCCACCTGGAGGCGAAATCGGGCGCCGCAATGCCCCGGGAATGCGCGACGCGGCCACCCCGCGCGAGTCCGGGTACGATTCCCGGCACGCGCCGGGAGGACCTGGCGGCCGCGGAGTGTTGGATGCCTGCCACAGCGATCACCCTTGAAACCGTTCCCGCCGGAGCCCGCCGCGGCGCGTTCATGGACCTGCTGCTGCTCGCGGACGAGTCGCCCGAGCAGGTGGCTGGGTACATCGACCTCGGCACGCTCTACATCGCCCGTGAGGGTGACGATGACAATGACGCGGCGGCGGCCGGGCTCGCGCTCGTCATTCCGGACGGGGATGGAACCGAGGCCGAACTGAAGTCGGTCGCGGTGCGGGAGGACCGGCAGGGGCGCGGGATTGCGCGGGCGATGCTGGCCGAGGTGATCGACCGGCAGCGGCGGGCGGGCGTCCGCCGCATGACCGTGGCGACCGGCACGTCGAGCCTCGGCCCGCTCGCGCTCTACCAGAAACTCGGGTTCCGCCTGCTGCGCGTCGACCGGGACTTCTTCTCCCCGGAGCGCGGCTATCCCGACGAAATCTGGGAGAACGGCATCCGCCTGCGGGACATGGTCTGGCTGGACCTGGAGCTGTGACGGGTGGGCTTGTGGGCCTATGGGCTTGTGGGCGAAAAGTGCCTAGCCGTCGCATCACCGGCGCCGCATGAACCTCGGCCGATAAGCCGATAAGCCCATACGCCCACAAGCCAACCCTCACCCCTTGGGGCGGAGCGCCTGCGCCAGTCCGTCGCCGATGAGACCGAATCCGGCCCCGGCGATGAGGACGGCGATACCCGGCCAGGTCATCAGCCGCCAGTCGCGCAGGAAGAAGTCCCGCGCCTCGGCCACCATCAGGCCCCATTCCGGGTTCGGCGGCTGCACGCCGAGCCCGAGGAACGAGAGCGACGAGGCCACGAGGATGTTGAGCACCATGTCGGCCATCGCGAAGACGATGGCGGTCGATGCAACATTCGGCAGGATCTGCCGGAGCATGATCCGGCCATCGCTCATGCCCGCCACGCGCGCCGCCTCGACATATTCGAGATTGCGGGCGATCAGCGTCTCCCCGCGCACGATGCGGGCATAGGCCACCCAGCCCACGATCCAGATCGCGTAGACGATGTTCCACTGCGATGGCCCCAGCACCGCGACGACCGCGATGACGAGCACGAGGTAGGGCATCGTTACGGTGAAGTCGACGAAGCGCATCAGCACCGAATCGATCCACCCGCCGCGATACCCGGCGACCAGGCCGAGCAGGCTGCCGACGACGAGGGTGACGGCGGTGGCGGCGAACGCGACGACCAGGTCGACCCGCCCGCCCCAGGCGAGACGGGTCAGCGTGTCGCGCCCGAAGTTGTCGGTGCCGAGCGGGTGGGCGAGCGAGGGGGCGGCGAATGTCGGCTGGGTGAAGTCCGGCTCGGTTGGGTTCCAGGGGCTGAGGATCGGGTAGATCACGCAGAAGGCGACCAGCAGGCCGATGATGGCCAGGCCGGTGATGAGGGAGGTGTTGCGCAGGCGACTCCCGCGCTTCTTCGCCACGGGGAGCGGCGCGGCGAGGGTGGGACCCGGGGCGGGCGCGGCGGTGGATGCGTTCAACTCAGGCTCACCCGCGGATCGAGCACGGCGTAGCTCAGGTCGGTCAGGAGGTTGATGACGAGCACCAGCACGCCGAAGACGAGGGTGACGCCCATGATGACGGGGTAGTCGCGGTCGAAAATGGAGCGGACGATCAACTGGCCGATGCCGGGAACGCTGAAGATCGTCTCGATGATGGTGGTGCCGCCGACGAGGAAAGCGAGGTTGACGCCGAGGATGGTCACGGTCGAAAGCGCAGAGTTGCGGAGAACGTGCCAGCCGAAGACGCGGCCGTTTGGCAGCCCCTTGGCCCGTGCGGTGCGGACGTGATCGGCGTCCATCGTCTCGATCAGCGAGGAGCGCAGGCCGCGGACGAGGATGGAGGAGATGGCGAGCGCGAGAGAGAGGGCCGGGAGGAAGAGGGCGTGGAGGTGGCCGGCGAAGCCCTCCCCCCAGCCAGAGACCGGGAACACGCGCCATTTCACCGCGAAGATCTGGAGCAGCATCATGCCGATCCAGTAGGCGGGCATGGCGAGGGAGACGATGGTGAACCCTCGGACGAGTTGATCGGCCCAGCGACCGCGGTGGGTCGCCGCCCACGTCGCGAGCGGCACGCTGATGAACACGGAAAGCACGGCGGCGTAGAGCACGAGAAAGATGGTCGGCGGCACGCGGGTCAGCAGTACGTCGGTGACGGGCTCGCGCTTGCGGATGCTGTCTCCCAGATCGCCGCGCAGGAGGTTGCCGAGGAAGGAGCCGTACTGCACCCAGAGCGGGTCGTCGAGACGAAGCTCCGCATGCATCCTGGCGATGTTCTCGGGGGTGGCGCGCGGGCCGAGCATGATCGCGGCCGGATCGCCGGGCACGAGCCGCACCAGCAGGAAAACGAAGATGGAGATGAAGAGCAGCACCGGGATCATGTGCACGATGCGGCGGAGGACGTATGCGGCCATTGGGCGCCCCGGGGGTGAAAACGGGGCGGGGCCGGCACGCGCGGCCCCGCCCGGTGGGTGTTAGACGTCGTCCCGCCAGGATTCGTAGAGCCGGTAGTTGCCCGTGGGCAGGATGTGGAAGTTCTTGACGTAGGTCTGGGTGGCGGTGCGGCCGGTCGGGTAGTAGAGGAAGATCATCGGCGCGTCGTCGAGGTGCATCGCCTGGATCTGGTTGTACGTCTCCTGGCGCTTGGCGGGGTCGGCCTCGATCTGTGAGGCCTCGATCGCCGAGTCGACCTCCGCGTTCGCGTAGAAGGTCCAGACTGCGTCGGTGCCGCCCTTGCTGTAGACGGCGAAGACGGTCAGTTCGTCCGGGTCGATGATGTCGGTGGTGTAGTAGGCCTTGGAGGCGTCGTAGTCCTTGGCGACGGTGACGCGCTCGGTGACGATGCCCGGCTCGAGCTGGGTGATCGTCGCCGTGCCACCGATTGCCGCCAGTTGCGCGGCGACGAGCTGGCAGACCTGCGAGGCGACCGGGTCGCCGGTGTTGATCAGGATCTCGAAGGCGAAGCCGTCCTTGTGGCCGGATTCGGCGATAAGCGCCTTGGCCTTCTCGACGTCATAGGGGTAGCCCGGCGAGTTCGCGTCGTTGAAGGGCATCTTCGGCAGGTAGCTGGTGGCGGGGACGCCCGCGCCGAAGAGCACG
>CAIPGK010000292.1 GCA_903864575.1 uncultured Chloroflexota bacterium | reverse complement strand
TGCTGGCAGCGAAGGCGGTCCGCTTCATCAGGGATGCGCCCGGGGAATCGCCGCTCTTCCTGCTGTTCGGCCCGCGCGCGCCGAAGGTCCCGGCGTTCCCCGCGCCGCGCCACCAGGACCGGTTTCCAGGCGTGACCTATCCCCGAACGGCCGCGTGGAATGAGATCGACGCCTCGGACAAGCCGGAGACGCTGCGGGACCGCACCCCGGTCCTGCCCGACGAGGAGGCTGGCATCGACGCAGACTACCGCGCCCGGCTCTGCGCGATGCTCTCGGTCGACGATGCGATCGCAACCATCGCGCAGACGCTGCGGAAAACACGGCCCTGGAGCGACACCATCTTCATCGTGGTCACCGACAACGGGTATGCCATGGGAGAGCATCGGCTGGTCGGCAAGGGACACCCGTACGATGTCATGGTCCGCTGCCCGATGGCGGCGTGGGGGCCGGGCATCCCGGCGAGGGTGACCGATCAGCGGCTCGTCGGGATGACAGACATCGCGGCGACGCTGGAGGCGCTGACCGGGGTGCGCGGACTTCGCACGGACGGCATCCCGTTCAACGGGACGCTCAGGCACCAGTCGGTGATCATCGAAAAAAAGGGTGGTTCGCAGCCGTTCGCGGCCCTTCGCAGCGTGAACGAACTCTACGTGGAGAACGACAACGGCGAGCGGGAATATTACGACTACCGGATCGATCCGCTGGAGCTCGAGAACCGCCTTGCGACCTGGAACGGGAAGAGTCCGACGCTCGATCCCACCCGCGAGCGCACCCTTCAGAACCGGCTCGCCGTCCTCCGCCAATGCCGGCTCATCGGCTGCATCTGAACCGGGTCCAGCGTGGGGCATAGCGCCCTCGACGGCGACATGACCGGCGAGGGCGCGTGTGTGACTCAGCCCCTCCGGGCGGCGCGCAAGGACGACGTTGCGGCCGCGTCGATCCTGTAATCGGTCGGCATCCGAACCAGCGCGTCCGGCCGGCCGATGTAGTCGACCGCGACGCCGTAGTCCCGCGCGGCCCCCGCGATGGTGACGTAGCCGAAGACGACGTCGCGCAGGACGAGGTCCGGATTGCGGGTGAAGGGATCGCCGTAGCCACCCCCGCCGGGTGGATCGAGTCGGACCCGGGCGCCAGATTTGAGGGGAATCTGCGCCTTCGCCTGTGGCCGGATTGCATCGTCCACGAGGTAGACGCCCGGAGCGCCCGCGCCGCCGCCCAGCACGCCGCTGGCCGGGTGGTCGATGCGGTCCACCAGCGCGGAGACGGCGAGCGGGCCGTCGTACCCGGCGATCACCTCCGAATACTGGCCGAGCCCGCCGCGCCGCGCGCCGGGGCCGCCGGAGTCCGGCTTGAGTTCGCGTTTCGTCTGGATGATCGGCGCGAGGGACTCGACGACTTCGGCGGGAACGCCCGCGACGCCGCTCGGGAAGCCGGTGGCGGAGAGCCCGTCCTTGGTCGCGCGAGCGCCCATGCCGCCGCACTGGAAGAGGTTGAAGGTGAAGGGGTCCTTGCCGGGATTCTCGCGGCCGTGCCAGACGCTGATCCAGATCGGGTCGGCGCTGCCGGCGATGATCTCTCCCGGCATCACCTGCTGCAGCGCGCCGAGGATCACCCCCGGCAGGAAGTGGCCGATGATGTGCCGCGAGGCGACGGCGGCCGGTTCCTGGCAGTTGAGGATGCTGCCCGCGGGCGCGGTGACGTGGACCGGCAGGAACGCGCCGTGGTTGTGCGGCACATCCGGGCTGACGGTCGTCTTGATCGCGAAACTGCTGTAGGCATGAGTGTAGTTGAGGACGACGTTGATGCCCCACTTGCTCTGCGGGGAGGAGCCGTCGAAGTCGATGTCGATATCCTCGTCGCGCACGGTGACGGTGCACCGGACGAGGATTGGCTCGTCGAAGCCATCCGACCACGATTCATTGGTGTAGACGCCGTTCGGGAGTTGGCGGATCGCGTCGCGCATCGCCCGTTCGGAGCGGGTGATGATGGCGTCGGAAAGGTCCTCCACGTCGTCCATGTCGAACTCGTCGAGGAAGGCGAGCAGGGAGTGCGCGCCGACCGCGTTGGAGGACATCTGCGCGTAGAGGTCGCCGATCGTTTCGTCCGGGGTGCGGACGTTGGCGCGGATGATCTGCATCAGCGGTTCGTTGGGTTCCCCGGCGATGAAGAGTTTCATGATCGGGACGCGCAGGCCCTCCTCGAAGACCTCGCGCGCCTCGCCGGAAAAGAGGCGGCCGCCGATGTCCGGCGCGTGGCAGGTCGACGCGAAGTAGGCGACCACCTTGCCCTTCTTGAAGACCGGGGAAACGACGGTCATGTCGTTGATCTGCCCGGAGGTCATCCACGGGTCGTTGGTGATCATCACGTCGCCGGGAGCAAGCGTCTCGGGGGGGAAGACGCTGAGGAAGTGCTTCACGCCCGTGGCCATCGCGTTGATGTGGCCCGGGGTGCCGGTGAGGGACTGGGCGATCATCCGGCCGCGGCCGTCGAAGACGCCGCAGGCGAGGTCCTGCGTCTCGCGGACGACGGTGCTGAAGGCGGTCCGCATGAGCGCGACCTGCTGCTCGTTGACCACCGAGAGCAGGCGGTTCCAGAGGACTTCGAGGGTGATGGGATCGATGGTCCGGGCGGTCATCGGGCGGCCTCCGCGCGAGCGAGTTCGGCGACGAGGTTCCAGTTGGCGTCGACCCGGCAATCCGCGTTCGCGCCGATGATGAGGGTCGATTCGCGCTCCTCGATGATGGCGGGGCCGGGGAATGCCGCGCCGGGCGCGAGTTTGTAGCGGTCGTAGACCTTCACGTCCGTCATGCCGCCGAGTTCAGGCATCCAGGCGCGGCGGGTTCCCTTGCAGGCGGCTTCCGCGTCGGTGCTGCCGCCGCCGCCCGCGAGGGCGGTCATCTCCGGGCGCGGCCCGGTGGCGACGACCCGCCAGGTGATGACCTCCACCGCGACCGGGGGGCCGAGACGGCCGTAGAGCCGTGCGTATTCGGCCTCGTAATCCTTCTGCAGGCGCGGGACGAGGTCGGGGCCGAGGTTGCCCGCCGGGAGTGCGACGCGAATCTCGTGCCCCTGCCCGACGTAGCGCATTTCCGCGATCCGGTGGAAGGTAATCGCCTCCGCCGCGACGCCGGATTCGCCCAGCACCTGCTCGCCCTCGGCCTCCATGTTGGTGAAGAGCGTGTTGACGCGCTTCCAATCGAGATCACCGAGGCGGCCGGGGAAGGAGCGGACGAAGTCGAAGGCGAGCGGGGCGGAAAGGAAGCCGACCGCGCTCATCACGCCCGCGCCGAAGGGGGCGATCAGGCTGGGCGAGCCGAGCGCGGCCGCGACCCGGAAACCGTGGACCGGTCCCGCGCCGCCGAAGGCGAAGACAGGGAGGGTGCGCGGGTCCTTGCCCCGTTCGAGCGCGTGGATGCGGGCCGCGCTGGCCATGTTCTCATTGACGATCTGGTGAATGCCCCAGGCCGCCTCCTCGACGCCGAGGCCGAGGGGGTCGCCGATCCGGGCCTTGATCGCCTGTCGCGCGCCGTCGAGATCCAGCGCCATGCCGCCGCCGAGGAAGAAGGCAGGGTCGAGGTATCCGAGCACGAGGTCGGCGTCGGTGACGGTCGGTTCCGTGCCGCCGCGACCGTAGCAGACCGGGCCGGGGTCCGCGCCCGCCGAGTCGGGCCCGACCTTGAGCAGGCCGAGGGCGTTCACCCGCGCGATGCTGCCGCCGCCTGCGCCGATCTCGATCATCTCGATGACCGGGAGGTTGACGGGCAGCCCGGAGCCCTTCTTGAAGCGGTAGCGGCGGTCCACCTCGAAACTGTGGGCGAGGAGGGGCTGGCCGCGGTCGATCACCGCGAACTTGGCGGTCGTGCCGCCGAGGTCGAAAGAGAGCAGGTCTTCGTGGCCGGCGGCCTTGCCGAAGGCCGCTGCGGCGAGCGCGCCCGCGGCCGGGCCGGATTCCAGCAGGCGGACCGGGAAGCGGGTGGCGGTCTCCACGGTGGCGAGACCGCCCGAGGAGAGCATCAGCAGCAGCGATCCGGTGAAGCCTGCCCCGGCGAGGCGCGACTCCAGATCGCGCAGGTAGCGCTCGACCCGGCCCTGCACGTAGATATTGCAGATGGTGGTGCTGGAGCGCTCGAACTCGCGGATCGCGGGGGCGACATCCGAGGAGATGCTCACCCGCATGTCCGGCGCGCCGCGGAGGATGGCGGCGCGGGCCTGCCGCTCGGCCTCCGGGTTGGCGAAGCTGTTGAGGAAGCAGACCGCGACCGCGTCCACGCCAGCCTCCGCCAGTTCCTGCGCGAGTCGCTCGACGTAGGCCTCGTCGAGGTCCTTGCGGGCGCTGCCGTCGGCGAGGGTGCGTTGCGGGACGTCGAAGCGGAGGTACCGGGGGACGAGCGGTTCGGCGTGCTCGAGCTGGAGGTCGTAGAGCTCCCAGCGGTTCTCGCGGCCGATCTCGATGGAGTCGCGGAAGCCCTCGGTCGCCAGCAGGGCGGTGCGTGCGCCCTTGCGCTCGATGAGGGCGTTGGTGACGAGGGTAGTGCCGTGGATGATCTGGCCGACCGATTCCATCGGGATGCCCGCCCCGGCGAGGGTTTCCAGCAGCCCGGTCTCGATGGCGCGCGAGGGGTCATCCGGGGTGGTCAGGGTCTTGCCGATGGCGAATTCGCCGGTCAGGTCGTCGATGACGAAGATGTCGGTGAACGTTCCGCCGATGTCGGCGCCTGCGCGGTGGGTCATGGCGTTCCTCGCGTGGCCCTGCCGCCCAACCCCACTCCCTGTCCACGGAAGCGGGGCTACCAGACGGGGCGCCGGATAGGTCGCGAATGCGCGCCGTCTCCCCCGCGCATCGGGAGAGACGGCGGGAGGGAGGTCTACACCTTGGGGTACTTGCTGTGCGGGAAGATGTCGACCTGCGGCGAGCGCTGCTGGGCCAGCATGCCGCCATCGGAGACGGTGACCTGCCCGGTGACGTACTTCGCGTCGTCCGAGGCGAGGAAAAGGGCCGGCCCCGCCAGGTCGTCCGGTTCGCCGATGCGTCCGAGGGGAACGGTATCGGCGCGGTACTTGCGGGCTTCCGCGCTCATGCCCTTGCTGTCGATCGAGCCGGGGACGAGGGCGTTCACGCGCACGCCATAGGGGCCGAGATCGAGGCACATGGCGCGGGTGAGGGCCTCGATGCCGCCCTTGGCCGCGTCGTAGGCAGCGTTGCCGCGGTGCGCCTTGGTCGCGCCGCCGCTGGAGAGGTTGATGATCGACCCCTCGCCCTTGCGCGCCATGATCTGCGCGGCGCGATGGCCGCAGAGGAAGACGGAGCGCAGATTGACCGCGATGATCCTGTCCCACCAGGCGGCGTCGCCTTCGAGGAAGTGGCGCTCGGTGTCGACGAGGCCGGCGTTGTTCACCAGCACGTCGACGGTGCCATAGGTCTTCACGGTCTGGTCGAACAGGTTGTCGACCGATTCCTCGTTGGAGACGTCGGTCTTGACGGCCATCGCCGTGCCGCCGCCCGCCTCGATTTCCTTCGCAACCTTTCCGGCTGCCGCGTCGTTGATGTCGGCGACGACGACCTTCGCGCCCTCCGCGCCGAAGCGCAGGGCGATGGCGCGACCGATGCCACTCCCGCCGCCGGTGACGATGGCGACCTTGTCCTGGATACGTCCTGCGGATGCCATGAACTTCGCGATCCTTTCGTTTCCTTCGACGCGCGAGCAAGACCGGACCGTCCGGTGGCAAACGCGCCGGGTGAGAAGGCGAGCGTCAGACGACGAGTTCAACCGGGTGCGGCTGCGAGAGAGCGGGGCGGTCGATGCGGAATCGGGAGATGTCGTGGCCGATCTCCGCGCCGGTCGCGAGATTGGCGAGAATGTCGCCGATGACCGGACCGAACTTGAAGCCGTGGCCCGAGCAGGGCGAGGCGACGATGATTTCCGGCGAGCCGGGGAAGCGGTCGAGGATGAAATCCTCGTCCGGAGTCATGGTGTAGCGGCAGGCGCCGGTCCAGAGGATCTCGCCGGTGGCCTGCGGGAGCATCTCCATCGTGTACGTGCGGACCATCTCGAGCGGTTCGGCGTCCACCGAGATGTCGCCGCCGTCGGGGTCGATCACCTTGCCGAGGCGGTCGATGAGGGATTTCACCCCTTCGTGCCGGAAGGACGGGAAGAAACTGCCGAGCGAGAGGTTGCCGGGGAAGCGGTGGATGACGAGCGGAAACCGGCCTGGCAGAAATGCCTCGGGGTCGGTCACGCGGGAGTAGACGAGGAACTCCTTGCGGACGTAGAGGGGCAGGTCGAGCCCGAGCGAGCCGAGCATCTGCCCCATCCACGCGCCCGCCGCGAGGATGACCCGGCTGCCCGTGTACGTCCCCTGCGCGGTCCGGACGGTGACCGATCCGTTGCCGGGGATGATCCCCGTGACCGGTTCCTCGTAGCGGAAGACCGCCCCATGTTCGCGGGCGACCCGGCCGAAGGCGGCAACCGCGTCGTCGGCGGCGAGGAGGGCGTAGTCGGGTTGATAGACGCCGCGCATCCCGTCCGGCAGGCGGAACTGTGGGAAGCGGGCCACGATCTCGCCGCGATCCATCATCTCGTGCGGGATGCCGTTGCGGACGTAGCAATCACGGATTTCGTCGACATACTCCGCGTCGGGCATGCCCAGATCGAGGCCGCCGCACAGCTCCATCAGCGGTTCGCCGGCGTCGGCCTCGAGATCGCGCCAGCGGGCGTAGCTGGCGCGGGCGAGGGCGACGTAGTCGTCGCTCCCGTAGGCGAGGCGGATGATGCGGGAGTGGGAGTGGGAGCTTCCATAGACGTGGCCCGGCGTGAACTGTTCCAGCACCAGCACCGAGCGGCCGTCGGACGCCAGCCGCCAGGCCGCCGCCGACCCCATCAGGCCGCCGCCGACGACGATCACATCGAAGACCGACTCGCTTCCGGCAGACGCAGACATGGAGTCGCCGCTCCCTTCACCATGCGGACGCAATGGCGGGGCAGGCCGTTGCCTGCCCCGCGTCGATGCGGAATTGTCCTCCGTGAAGTGTACCCGGCAAGGGCCGCAGCTCATAGGTCATGGGGAACCGCCTGAGGACGATGTTGCGCCAAAACGAACCACCCACAACACCTGACCCGCAGGAATCAGCCGCGCACCACTACATCGTGCGGCTGCGACTCGCGATAGCCGGCGCCGGTGATCTGGACGAATTCTGCTCGCTCGTGGAGTTCGCCGATGGTCGTTGCGCCGGCATAGGAGAGGCCGCTGCGGATGCCCGCGAGGAGCAGGTCGATCACGTCGGAGACCGGGCCCTTGGCGGGGACCATCGCGTTCACGCCCTCGACGTGCAGGCGGTACTGCTCGTGCTTGTGGGCGGCGAACTTCGAGAGCTGGCGCGCCTTCTCGTCCGGCGAGGTGCTGCCGTTGTAGTGCTTGAAGAGTTTGCCGTCGATCTCGACGATTTCCCCCGGCGCCTCGTCGGTGCCGGCGAAGAGGCTGCCGCCCATGTAGGCGTCGGCGCCCGCCGCGAGGGCCTTCACGATGTCGCCGGAGTTGGCTGCGCCGCCGTCGGCAAGCACGAAGCGGTCCGGGTAGTGCTCGTTGCGCGCGCGGGCGACATCCATGATCGCGGTGATCTGCGGCACCCCCGCGCCGGTGTTGACGCGGGTGATGCAGATGCTCCCCGCGCCGATGCCCACCTTGAGGGAATCCGCGCCCGCCTCGTAGAGGTCCATCGCCGCCTCGTAGGTGGCGATGGTTCCCGCAATGAAGGGGGCATCCGGCCATCGCTCCTTGCAGCCGCGGATGACCTCGATGGCATGTTCGGAGTGAGCGTGGGCGATGTCGAGGTGGAGGCCGGACGACCCCGCCTCCAGCAGCAGGTCGCTGCGGCGGAGGTAGTCGTCCTTGACGCCGATGACGCCGATGCAGCGCGCGCCGTGGGCCACGATCTCGCGGACCATCCGGGCCTGGACCTCGGGCGAGTCGAAGCGGCCGATGAGGCCGATCCCGCCGAGATTGTGCATGGCGATGGCCATCTCCACCCCGGTCACGGTGTCCATGTTGACCGACATCAGCGGCATCGCGAGGGTGATGCCCGGGGCAATGGTGGCGGCGAGATCGACCTCGTTGCGGGAGCGGATGCGGGAGTATTTCGGCACGAGGAGGACGTCGTTATAGGAGAGGGCCTGGCGGATTTCGGGCATGAAAAAACCCCTCACTGGGTCCGGTGGGGGCAAGGTCGCGTCCCTTTTCCATTTTGTACCGGGAGTGATGGCGTTCTGTCAAGTTGCGGCGCGGGATGTGGGAATGGTTCCTCCCGTGCTGGCGGCCAGTTCCGCGCTGCAGAGGCGTCAGACTTGCCGTCCAGTCCGTCATCCCGAGGAACTGGGGATCTTCCCGCTCCCCGGACGCCACGAGCCCCCTCGTTCCCCGGGATGACGGATGCGTTGCCGGGAGCCGAGCTACTCCTCGTCGAAGTAATCGGAGTCGATGCGCTTGAGGGTGTAGGTCTGGATGTCGGTCACGCCGATGCCGTGGTCGATCATGAGTTCCGCGAGTTCCTGGCCGTCGATGAGGACGATGC
>CAIPGK010000291.1 GCA_903864575.1 uncultured Chloroflexota bacterium | reverse complement strand
CTCGCATTGCTCCGGCCGCACGGGCGCTACTGGGACCCCGTGGCCGAAATCACCGTTCGCTGTGCTGTGACAGGCCGAACGCTTCCTGCAACCCACATCATGGCAAACGACATTCGCGGCCCCGAATGGCTCGTGTTCGACGCGCCGGAAACGGTCTCATCCCTGGAGATTGCGATCGGCGGCCTGCACGCGTATCGCGCAGTCCAGCCGAATCTCTCACGGCTCTTCGCTGACCGGCGGGTCCTGCTCACCTTGTGCCGCGACGAACCCATGCAGCGCATCATGGACTGGGCGCACTGGCATGCCGACCGGCACGACTTCGACGCCGTCCTCTACTACGACAATGGCTCGACCATCCATACCCGGCAGGACGTTGCCGCTGCGCTCGCCACGGTTCCCGGCATCGAAGCCGTGGCGGCGGTTGCCTGGCCGTGGACCGCGTGGCCCTCGGTCCGCCGGTTCGTCTGGTCAACCGACGAAGCCTGGTCCCAGAATGGCTCGATTCGACACGCCGTCCAGCGCTTCCTGCAGTCAGCGGATCTGGTGATGTGCGCCGATGTCGATGAATTGCTCGTCTCGTTCGCTGATGGTCCGGAGGATGTCATCGGCCACCTCCTGGCGAACGAGGACGTGGATGCGATCGTGCTGCAATCGCAGAATGTCGTCGCGGTCGACCCCGCCCTGCCGGACATGCGCCACCGCGATCTCCATTTCCTCGGATCGGATGTGCATCCCAGCCGTCACAAGTGGATCGCACGCCCTCGCCGTCTCGGGCCGGATCGCCTGTCGACCCAGCACGATCCGTGCGCGGTCACCTCGACCGTCGCCGATCTCGACATGGCGCGGATCGCTCATTTCCTGCCGCTTACCACCGGGTGGGGCGGGAGACATCCGCGACTGCGCCCAACACCTGCCAGTCCTGCGTTCGCGGACGACTCACTCCGGCTTCGCCGCCAACTCGACGACGTCTTCGACCGCTGGTCGTGGGCGGAGACGCCATCGCCCTCCCCGAGTCTCGACCAACTCGCCCGCGAGGCGTGGATCGCCATCGAAGCCGGGGATCACGCCACGGCCCTCGCTCGCCTCGACGCGGCGCTCGCCCGGGAACCGCGCCAGCCCGCGCTGGCGGCGGCGCGCCGAACGGTGCTCGATCTGCTGCCGCCAGAGATGGACATCACCCCATGACCGGCTCGCCATTGCCCAATCCACTCCATGACAACGTCCGCGTCGCTGTTGCCCTCCTCGTCGAGGCGCTCGCCGATGCGCGATTCGCCCCGGATCTGCCGCTCGCATTCCCGGACCTCGGCGCGCCGCCGCGCGATCCCGTCCTGCACCGCGCCGCGCTGGCCATCGCCCGCAACGACCAGACGCGAAACCTGTTCATCTTTGGCGCAGATGCCGCGGCATGGGATTTCGTCAACCTCGCCGTGGAGCGCCGCGGCGCGTTGGCATGCACCCTCGTGGACCATGACCCCGAAGTCCTTAACCAACAGTTCTCCGATGTTCCCCTCCCCATCGCGCGCTCGAGATGGCTTTCCCTGGCGGCCGCTGCGCTCGTGCTCAGGCAGCGGCATGACCTCATTGCGCCGGTCTACCGGCACGCCGAAATCGTTCCCGCGCGCGGGAACGTCGCCGATCTGATCATCGTCAATGGCCCGCCTGACCGCCTCGGCGGCAGGCTCGGCATGATCGCGCAGGCGCTCACTTTCTCCCGGCCCGGGACCATCATGCTCTTTCCCGCGCTCGCGCAGGCGGAACACACGGAGATCGTCGAGGTCCTGTACCGGCATCCCGGACTTGCCGGCCCGGTGGAGTGTGGCGACGGCGGCCGCCGCAGCCTGGCCCTCATCGCGTTCGAGCCAATTCGGCCAGCCGACCTTGCCATCCCAGTCACCACCAGGAGGTCCGGATGATCTCCGGAGCAGCCGGTGGCGCTGCCCTCGCCCACCGGCCACAATCACCGTCGCGGCGTCTCTCCCCACGGCCAACGCGGCGCCCTTGCTGGCCGCCGCCTCACGCGGCCGACCTCGCGGCAGCAGCAACCCCACCCTCGCACCAGCCATCATCCCGGCCAGGTCCTCGCCCCGGGACCGGGCAGGACCCGACGACATGACCGTATCGCCGACTCCCCTGATCGACATCGAACGGTCGTCCGTGCACCTGCGTCTCCGCGGCGAACGGCATCCGGAACCGACGAGCGAGCGCCGGATCGCGGTCCGCGAGCCACGGTTCGCTCCGGACGACGATCTCGCGCTGCTCGTCCCCGACATCTTCCGGGCGTCGGACGGCCATCGCATCCTCGCCCTGGTCCGCACGTCCGGGTTCGGACCCGACCTGCAATCAGCCATCGAGGTCCGGTGCGGCGCGACCAACCGCATCCTGCCCGCTGCATGGCTCGAACCGGACCCGATCACGCAGGTCGCGTGGCTCGTCATCTACCCCCCGCCCTCGGTCTCCTCGCTCTCGTTCACGTTCGGGCGCCAACGCGTCTTCCGGGCCGTCCAGCCAAACGGCCAGGGGCTGTTCGCTGGCCGGAGGACCCTCTTCACCATCGTCCGGGACGAGTCACTCCAGCACCTCGGCGACTGGGCGCGCTGGCACGCCGATCGCCACGGATTCGACGCCGCGCTCTGCTATCTCTCCGGGTCCTCCACGCATCATCATCAGGATGTCGCCCGGGCGCTCACGTCCGTTCCCGGCATCGGCATGAGCATCGCGCTCGATTGGCCATTCCCCACCTGGCCCGAGCCAACCCACCAAGAGCGGGAATGGCAGGCCGCGTGGTCCGGTCAGGTTGGGTTCCGCCACGCGATCCAGCGCTTTCTTCGGGACTGCGATCTCTTTCTGTACAGCAACGTCAATGACCTGCTGGTGACCTTTTCGGGCGGCTCCATCGAGCGCCTGCTGCAGGATGAGGCCTGGGATGCCTGCATGCTCCACTGCCAGGATGTCGTGAACCCGGACGGTTTGCATCACCGCGCCTTGCGCCACCAGGATGTTCATCTCCTGGGTGGAGACCCCTGGTCAGGCCAATGCCGGTGGCTCGGACGTGGGCGCGATCAGGCGATCGAAGCAATGCCGGAGTTGCAGGCGTCAGACGGTCGCCAGAATCTGCAGGCAGATCCCGGCGAGGTCCGGATCGCCAGATTCCCGCTCCCTGAACCCGGTCGCCCCGATCCGCAGGGGTGGGCGCCCCTCCCAGCGATCAATCCCGCCTGTGCCGCCGACTCCCGCGAATTGCGTCGCCAGCTCGACGACACATTCGGGGAGTGGTCGTGGTCCGCCCCTACGCCACCAGCCACCACCCCCGACGACGCGGCACGGGTCGCATGGCAGGCGATCGACCGTGGCGACGCTCACGCCGCCATCGACCTGATCGCCGCCGCGCTGCTCCTCGAACCCCATCAACCTGCTCTCGCCGCCGCGCTCCGCCGGCTCCTGAATGACACGCCCGCCGGGCCAACGCCATGATCCACGCTCCTGGCCCCGCATCACCAGCGCCCTGCCCTGACGCGGCGGTCGGTCTCGCCGAGAGCTGCCTGCGTGCCGCGCTGGTGGCGGCGGACTGCGACGGCCATCCCGGCGGTCAGTCCTCATGGGCCGTCCGCATGGTCGCCGCGCTCGCTGCGCTCGGGCAGACCCGACACCTGATGGCATTCGGAGATGGCGGCGATCTGCGCGAGTTCGCGGCGCTCGCCGCTCAAGGCCATGGCGCCATCTCCTGCTCGCTGGTGCACCACGACCCGGACCTCCTGCGCGTCTCGCTCGCGGACGACTTCCTCCCATTCGTCCGCTCCCGATGGTGCTCCTTCTCGGTAGCTCCGCTGGTGCTTCGGCGATGGCGGGGCAATCTTCTCCCGGTCTACCGCGAAGCCGAAATCGTGACCGCCGTGACCGGGCCAGCGGACGTCATCGTCATCTCCGGCCCACCCGCCACGCTGGGCGGCCGGCGCGGCGCGATCGTCCAGGCGCTCAGGTTCTCCAGACCGGGCACGATCCTGCTTCTTCCAGCGCGTTCCCGCGAGGACCGTCTCGCCCTTGCCTCGTTTCTCGATCGGCAGCCGGATCTTGTCATCACGATCGACCGTTTCGGAATCCCGGCCCATTGCGAGACCCCGGGGATTGCGGCGATCGCGCGATCGATCATCCCCCCAAACTCCCTCTCGACGCCCGATGCCGCTCCGGGCGCCAGCATCCCATGACCGGTACGGCGACCCTCCTCGCAGCACCGGTTCAGCGTCCAGGCTTGAGAAGCAGGGCACGGCGCCGTTCGCGTCGGGCACGTCAAGGAGCCGACATGGCCGAATCTCCCGCGCCACTGGTCGACATCGACCGCTCCATCGTCCATCTCGACCCCCGCGTTCATCCTCCGCGGGTTTCTGCCGTTCCACGGTCTGCGCGCGGCGACCGATTCGAGGCCGAGGTCGAGCCAACCCTGCTGATCGCCGACATCCTGCGCGAAGCCAGCGGGCGACGTATTCTCATCCTGCTCGGCGCAGCGTTCCGCACCATGAACCCGGATACGGACATCGAGGTGCGATGCGGCGAGACCGGACGCGCACTTGCCACGACCTACCTGACCAGAGACACCCTACGCGCGCCGAAATGGCTGGTTGTCGACGCTCCGGACTCCGTGACGACGCTCGATCTTGCGATCGGCGGACAGCGTATTCTGCGACCGGTTCAGCCCAATCTCTCCCACCTCTTCGCCGGACGGCGCACCTTGTTCATGGTGTCCCGAAATGAACCCCTCCAGCGCATCGTCGATTGGGTCTGGTGGCACGTCGATCGTCACCGGTTCGACGGGGTGGTCTACTACCACAACGGTTCGCGCGACTATGATTGGCGGGATGCGGCGGAAGCCCTCACCGACATACCCGGTCTCCGTTCGTGTGTCGTCGTGGACTGGACGCACGTCGCCTATCCATTCGCTCGGGGCAAGCCATGGGGACTCTCCGAAGCGTGGAGCCAGAACGGGGGATACTGGCACGCGCTCCAGCGGTTCCTCCAGGAGGCGGAGCTGGTGTTCAATGGCGATGTTGACGAGTTGATCGTCTCGTTCAACGGCACATCGCTCGACCACCTGCTCGAAGACGACACCTGGGACGCCATCCTGCCGCCAGCGCAGGACGTCGTCACCGAACATGGCGTCCTTCCTCCGGATGCTCGCCACCGCGATCTGTTCCTGTTGACCGCAGCCCCTGACTTCCGGCATCAGAAGTGGCTCGTCCGCTGCAGTGGCGCTCCTCCCGAACACTTTCCAAGCATGCACGTACCCCCGATGTACCGGCACCACCAGCTCGAAGAGGACCAGCTCCGACTTGTCCACTTCCGGCCGCTTACCACCGGCTGGCACGGCAGGCAACTCCGTCGCATCCGCACCGGCGACAACCCCGAATTCGCCGAGGACTCGCTCAACCTGCGCCGTCAACTCGAGGACGTGTTCGACCGCTGGTCCTGGCCCCCGCGCGCCCCATCCGCGACCGCGCCTCCCGGCATGCCCGGCACGATGCCAGATGGCGCGCGGACGTGAGCGACGGCCCGGGTCATCCGGTTTCCAATCCCGCCAGCGAAGGCGTGCGTCTGGTGCTTGAGGCCCTCACCACCGCCAACGATGCCGCCAGCATCGCCCTTGCCTGCGCCGCTGCCGGCAACCTGCGGCACATGTTGGCGTTCGGCGCGAACGCCCCGGCGTGGCGTATCGCCACGCTCGCCCCGGCAACCAGCGGCGGGATCGCCTGCTCCGTCGTGGACCATGATCTTGATGCCGTCAACAAGGCAACCGAGCGGGTTCCTGTCGACATCCTCGTGGCACGGCAGTTCACCATCTCGGTCGCTCCACTCGTGCTGCGGGAGTTCGACGGTCGCCTCCTGCCGGTCTATCGCCAGGTCGAAATCCTGCCTGCACGCGATGTTCCAGCCGACATCCTCCTCGTCGATGGACCGCCGCCCGAACTGGGGGGCCGCGTCGGCACGGCCGTCCAGGCGCTAACCTTCGCCCGACCCGGCTCGATCGTCCTGCTTCCGGGGCTCTCAGAGCGGGAGCGCGCCGACATCACGGACACCCTCGCCCGCCGCCGCTCGCTGGCGTCGATCGTGGTGGATCGCGCCGGCGATCTCCCACTCCTTGCCGCCGTTGTGCTTCGCCCCCTCTCGCCCGAAACGCTCGCCATTCCCGGCGCTTGATGCTCCGGCAGCGCGACCCGCCGGGCATCACCAACGCGCCGTTCGCACACAGACCCGTGGTACGCTGATCCGGGGCACGAAGACAGGTGAACGGAAGGATTGGCGGATGCGGCTCTCTGTTTCCGGCGCGCTCGCGGCTACGATCGTGGCCGGGTGCCTCGGCATGGCATTCCCGGCTCGGGCGCAGGACGCCACTCCGGTCGCGGCTGGCGTCGCGGGCATCGACCTCGCCAACATGGACCTCACCGGCGATCCTGGTGTGGACTTCAACGAGTTCGTCAACGGCGGCTGGTTGAACACGGCCGAAATCCGGCCCGATCGCTCATCCATCAGCGCCTTCGACCAGCTCTCGGACGACACCACCCGCTACGTGATCGACATGCTCGCCCGCAAGGCGGCCGACCCTGCGCTCGATCCGGCCTCCGATCAGGGCAAGGTCGTTGCGTGGTTCGATCAGGGCATGGACCTCGCCGCCCGCGACGCCGCCGGCGCCACCCCGCTGCAACCGCTCCTCGACCGGATCGCCGCCATCGATTCGATCGACGCCCTCTATGTCTACCAGCAGACCGCCGCGTTCGACGGCGTCGGCGGCGTGCTGCCGGTCAGCGTCTTGCCCGACCTCAAGGACTCCAACACCAACGCGCTCTACGCAGGCGGCCCTACCTTCGGACTTCCCAACCGCGACTACTACCTCGACGACACCATCGGCACTCCGGCGATCAAGGCCGCCTACGTCGATGCCAGCGCGAAGTTGCTGGAGGCGGCGGGCTACGCGCCCGAGCAGGCCGCGATCCTCGCTCCGAAGGTGCTCGACCTCGAAACGAAGCTCGCCGAACCGACCCTCACCCGCGAGCAGCAGCAGGTCTTCTCCAACTTTTACAATCCCGTTTCCCTCGCCGAGCTGCAGGCCAGCTACCCCGATATCGACTGGACCTCCTACCAGCAGGCCCTTGGCATCCCCGTGCAGGAACGGGTCATCGTGACCGAGAAGGGCTACATCGACGCCCTGCCCGCCATCCTCGCCGCCACCGACATCGACACGGTGAAGGCCATGCTTACCCTGCAGCTCATGTGGGCCAGCGCGGGGAGCCTGTCGGACGAGATCGGCGAGATCGCATTCGACTTCAGCGGCAAGGTGCTCGGCGGACTGGAAGCGCGCTCGCCGCTCGACGAGCGCGTCCTCTCCGAGGTGGAGTGGCCAATGGGCCAGGCCATCAGCAAGCTCTACGTCGAGGAGCGCTTCCCACCCGAGGCCAAGGCCGAGATGGAACGGCTCGCCGACGACATCAAGACCGCCTTCCGCGGGCGCATCGAACAGAACACCTGGATGACCCCGGAGACCAGGCTCAAGGCGCTCGACAAACTCGACAAACTGACCCTCCAGATCGGCTACCCCGACGTGTGGGAGACCTACGAAACGGTGGAGGTCGGCCCGACCTACTTCGACACCGGCCTCTCCGCCAGCCGCGCCAAACTGCGCAAGGACCTCGACGAGATCACCAAACCCGTCGACCGCAACAAGTGGGCAATGCCGCCGCACGCGGTGAACGCCTACTACAACCCCCTCGCCAACCAGATGGTCTTCCCGGCCGGTTTTCTGCAGGCGCCTTTCTTTGACCTCGCCGCCGATGCCCCGGTCAACTACGGCGCGATCGGCTACGTCATCGGCCACGAGATGACGCACGGCTTCGATCTGCAGGGCTCCCAGTTCGACGCCGGCGGCAACCTCGCCAACTGGTGGACCCCGGCCGACACCGAAGCGTTCATGGCCCTCAACCAGAAGGCCGCCGAACAGTACGGCGCGATCGAGGTCGCTCCCGGCCTGAAGGTCAACGGTCAATTGACCGTCACCGAGAACGTCGCCGACCTCGGCGGCGTGCAGGTCGCTTGGGATGCCCTGCAGGCCCGCCTCGCGGAGGACGGCATCGACCCGGGCGCGGTCCCCGCCCCGGACACGGCCATCGCGCCGCCCTTCACCCCGGCGCAGGAGTTCTACCTTTCCGCGGGAACCATCTGGCGCAGCAAGATCCGCCCCGAGGCGCTCACCACGCAGATCAACACCGACCCGCACGCCCCGGCGCAGGTCCGCGTCATCCAGCCGATGCGCAACCACGATCCGTTCTACGAAGTCTTCGGCATCACCGAGACCGATCCGGTCTGGCTTGCTCCCGAGGACCGGGTGGTGATCTGGTAGCGGTCACGCCGCCCCGGAATCAGATGCATGCGAGGAGGGGAAGGCGCGTGCCTTCCCCTCCTCGCATGCATCGTCTGGCCGGTCGAAGTCGGCTGCCAGCGGCGAGGCGCGCTACACCTGCTTCGCGAGCGACGCCGGGACCGCGAAACCCAGCGAGGCGTAGTACGCCGGGGAGAGAAACCCGGTGCCGCGGCGGATCGGCAGATCGGTCGCGCCAAACAACGCATCGTCCGGATCGGCGATCACGACCATATCCTCCCGCAGCACCGTGGCCAACCGGGCGAACAGGTACCGCCCAATGGGAACGGTGCGAATCCCGGTCACGGCACGCTCCCCGGTCGCCGATTGAAAAGAGTGAGATACGGACGATCGGTCATCCCGACGGCGCCATGCGCCGCGTGCTTACCGTCGGGAGCGGGTACGCGGCCCCTGAACGGCCTTGCGGCGGCGCTGCGCGCCGCTCGCCTTGCCGCTGGATCGCGGGCTTTCCAGCGCGGCAAGCGCCCCCGCCACATTTTCGAGACTTTCCACCATGCGGGACGCCGCGAACTTCAGCGCGGACGGCGGGGCAGGGGTTCCCGGCGGCGGCGCGTAGGCGGCCACGAGCAGGTTGCCGGTGATGGCGACGAGATCGAATGCCGCCAGCGCGGGCAGCGCGCGCCGCTCCTCGGGACCGAGCGTCCGCACCGCGCCATAGGCGGCGACCGTCTCCTCGGCCGTCGCCGCGCTCCAGCCCCGGAGCCGGACCGCCGCCTGCGCGATGTCCAGCAGCGGCGTGCCATAGGCCACCCGATCCCAGCCGAGGATCCCGGTCAGCACGTCATCATCCAGCAGGAAGTGACCGGGCCAGACGTTCTGGTGCACCAGCGCGGAGGGGGCGAGGGTTTCGAGCCCGGCGACGGCAAGAGACGCCGCGGCGGCGGGAAGCGCCCGCTCCCCGGCCGCGATCCAGCGCTGGGCGTGAGGCGTCATGTGGGTCACCGGACGGAGTCGGTCGCGCGCGCTGATCCATGCGTGGCGCACCGCGCCGGCGAGGCCGTCGAGCGGCGCGGCCGGCAAGGTCGGCAGACCACGCGCCCCCGCGGTCGCCTCGTGAACGCGGGCGAGCGCGGCAAGCGCCTGCGCGAACCCGGCATCGGGCAGGATGGCGGGGAGATCGAGCCAGCGATCCGGATCCGGGTAGGCGACTGCGCTCTTCGCCACCGGTTCGCCCGGCAGGAAGGTCCGCGCCACGAACCGGCCATCGCCGATAGTCACGATGACGGCCCCATCCGGCGCGGCGAGCGGCGCGGGAGCGGGAACGACGCCATCGAGCGCGGCCAGCACCGCGGGGGCAAGCGCCGCTCGTTCCGGGGTCATGCCCTCAGGCAGGCGCTGCACAACCGCCGTGCCGCCGGGATGTTCCACACGCAGCAGGGAATCGCGCTTCGCGAGGGGATGCGCCCCGGTCAGTCCGGGCAGGAAGACATGGGCGGCGGACATCAGATCGGCGAGCGGATGGTTCTCGGTCATGCGGGCTCCGGACGACGGGCAAATGAGGGCCGGAGCGCGCGCGCGGTCCCGGGGACGGTCATTATGACCCGGATCGCCCGGATATGAGCCGAACGCCCCTACACGCCAGTGGCAGGAGCCGGGGCGCCGAGGGCGGACCGCACGGCGTCCGCAAATTGGGCCAGGGTGAAGGGCTTGGAGAGAAAGGGCACCGATGGCAGCGAGCGGTGCCGGTCGTAGGCGCTGATCAGCACGATCGGAATCTCGATCTCGCGCTCCCGCAGCAGCTCGACCAGTTCGATGCCGCTGACGCGCGGCATCATGACGTCGGCCAGCACCAGATCGGGCCGGGAGCGCTCGATCTCCTGGAACGCCTCCAGTCCATCGCTTGCGCGGCGCACCGTATAGCCCCAGCCGGTGAGAATGCGGGTCACCAGCGAGTTGATCGCCTCGTCATCCTCGACCACCAGCACGGTATTGATGGGGGGAATGCTCTGATCGTGCTGTGCCATCAGGGCAATGCCTCGATGATCGACATCATGCCGAAGTCCTCATGCGAAAGGATGTGACAATGATAGACGTACTTCCCCGGAAAATCCGAAAACTCGATCCGGATCACCACGGATCCGTGCGGCGGAATGCTCACCGTATCCTGCCGATTGACATAGGGGAAGGGAACGCCGTTCACGCTCATCACCTGGAAATCCTCGACGTGGATATGGAACGGATGCCAGTCCGGGCTGGTGTTCCGCAAGATCCATTCCTCGACCGTTCCGAGCTTGACGGTCGTGTTCACCACGGCGGGGTCGAACGCGAGGTCGTTGATCGCGAAGGGAATCGAGCCGACGCCCTCCTGGAAGGTCATGACCCGTTGCTTCGCGATCTCGACCCCGGCATAGTCCTGCAACGGAATGATCCGGTCGGGAATCGGCAACGGAACCATCGGCGACCCGGCTACCTCCACGGTCGCCACCGTGAACTCCGGCTGCGCCTGTCCGAGGGTTCCCCACGCACGTGACTTCAATCGGAACGTCCCGGTCTCGTTCGCCTGCACGACCGCCTGGATGCGTTCACCCGGTCCCATCTGGATGTGTTCGTAGGCGATCGGCTCCGGCACGGGGTTCCCGTCCAGTCCAATGACGAACAGCTTGTGGCCCTCGAACTCGAGATCGAGATAGGCGTTCGCGCTGACGTTGGCGATCCGCCAATGCTGGCTCTGTCCGGGCCGCATCGCCACGACCGGGTTGACCACCCCGTTCACCGTGCAGTCTGCCCCGTTCGTGCTCGGCTGCAGCGCCTGGACCACGAACATCCGCTCGAACATCTCCGCGATCTCGGGCAGGTCGTCAAGTCCGCCCTCGACCACGATCGCGCCAACGAGTCCTCCCCCGACCTGCTCGGTGGCGTCCCCGTGATGATGCGGGTGATACCAGTACAGCCCGGATGGATGATTCTCGGGAATCACGTACTCGTAATCGAATGCCTGCCCGTTCTCGAGCATCACGAAGATGTTGTCGCTGTTCCCCTCGGGGGAGACGTGCAGGCCGTGAACGTGGAGATTGGTCATGTCCGTGCCGAGGTTGTTCTCGAGGCGCACCCGCATTGTGTCACCGGGACGCACGCGCAGCGTTGGCCCGGGCATCGACCCCGAGTAGGCGAGGTTGCCCGGACCGGCGGAGGGGAGCGGCCGCGCGTCCAGGGTCGCTTCCAACACGCCGTCGACGCTCAGAATCACCTCCGGTTCGCGCCACGGATTTGGACCCGGACCCTGCTGCTGCGGCGCATCCTGCTGCGCGCGCGCGGGCCGCAACCCGGCCAGACCGCCGCCGAGCGTGAGCGCGCCCGCCGCTCCCAGCGCGGCGCCCGCCACCACCCGGCGCGTTGTCTGCGCGGCCATTCGCCGTGCACCGCGAACCTTTCCTTCCATGGAGAACACTCCCCGGTATGATCCCGACCTGAGCCGCCGACCCTCTCTCGATTGTACTGTGGGCGACGATTGCCAACAGCTCGCATCACGGGTACAAGTGCTCCCGCCACCGACCACCGTTCGCTCCCGGAGGATTCAGCCGCATGACGACCGTATCCGTCCTCAGCCGTTGCGCCGCGCTCGGCGCCCTCCTCGTCCTCACCGCTCAGCCGCTCACCGCGCAAACCCCGGAGGCGGGCTTGCCGGCCGGTGTGTCGGTCGCGGCCGCCAATCTCGTCAACCCGCGCGGACTGGCGTGGGACGACACCGAAACCCTGCACGTCGCCCTCGCCGGTCTCGGCGGCGACTCGCCCTCCCCCGGCGCAAGCGCGCAGGAGATCGCCAACGGCCTCTACTACGGCGGCGCGAGCGGCAGCATCGTCAAGATCGCGGATGGCTGCGGCGTCACCATCGCGTCCGGGCTCTCCTCCACCTACGGGTCCGGCAACCATCGGCACCAGGGCCCCGCAGGCCTCGTCTGGCTCGACGGAACCTTCTTCGTGACCGATGACGGCGCGGGCCCTCCGCATGGCGACGCGCTCATGCCGAACGGCGTCTACGCCATCGACCCCGCGACCGGAGGGTTTGCCCTCGTCTCCGATTTCAATGCCTGGGTAGCGACCCATCCGGTGGCCAACGTCCCCGGCGACTTCGACCCGGGCGGCGAGCCGTGGGACCTGGTGACCGACGGATCGGACATGCTCGTCGTCGAGAGCAACAGCGGCCAGATCATTCGCGTCGGCGTCAACGGCGACACAACCCGCGCGGTCGATCTTTCAGAGGGCCATCCCGTTCCCACCGGCCTGGCCCTCGCGCCCGATGGAACGATGTACGTTGGCTCCCTCGGCGTCACGCCATACCTGGACGGCTCCACCAAGGTGGTCAAGGTCGCCCCGGATGGCACGATCTCCGACCAGTGGACCGGACTGACCGCGCTCACCTCACTCGAGCTCGGCCCGGACGGCGCGCTCTACGCGCTCGAGATGTCCACCGGCAACACCACCACGCCACCCTTTTTCGTTCCGGCGTCGGGCCGCGTCGTTCGCCAGACCGGGCCGGATTCGCTGGAGGTGGTCGTCTCGGGGCTCGACCTGCCGTCCGCCATGAGCTTCGGACCGGATGGCGCGCTCTACATCTCCACTCCGGCCCTTCGCACGCCCGACGAGACCGGCAGCGTGCTGCGCGTCGATCTCGCGCAGGCGGCCACCCCGGTCGATCTCGCCGGCGCGGCGATGCCGACATCCACCTGCGCGATCGCAGGTGAACCGGCTGGGTCCATCGACATCCAGGTCAAATTCGACAACGGCGAGATGCCCGCTCCCACCCCTGAAGCCGAAGGCAGCGGCGAGGCCACGGCAGCGCCGGCCTCCGGCGACGCCATTTCCATCGCCAGCTATGCCTACGCGCCGGCCACGCTCGAGGTCTCCGCGGGCACGACCGTCACCTGGACCAACAACGACAGCGTGCCCCATACCGTCACTGCCAACGACAAATCATTCGACAGCGGGAACATGGCGCCGGGCGCAACCTTCACCCACACCTTCGCCACCGCCGGGTCCTATCCCTACTTCTGCCAGTATCACGCGGGCATGAAGGGCACGGTGACGGTGAAATAACCCCGCCTCCCCGGCGCGCGGGCCGGAGCCCAGCAGGAGCGCGATACAATCGTCGCAATCGACCAATCCATCAGGAGGCTTCCAAATGCAGCGACCCACTCGCCGACAGGTGCTCCAGTTCGCCGCCGCCGCTCCCGCCGCCGGGTGGCTCGCCCGTCACGGCGTCACCGCTGCGCAGGAACCGGATGGCGCGATCTCCGTGTACGCCAGCGGGCTGTTCAATCCGCGCGGTCTCGTCTTCGGACCAGACGGGGCGCTCTATGTCGCGCTTGCCGGAACGGGCGAAGCGGATCAGGCCCCGAGCGCCGTGAAGATCGAGAACGGATGCCCCGTCACGGTCGCCCACGGGCTTCCTTCCAGCCGCGGCATGTCCGGCGCGGTGCAGGGCACCGGCTCGGTGGCCTTCCTCGGCGAGCAGATGTACCTCCTGCAGGACTCGCAGGATGACCGTGGCGACCTGCTCGACACCCAGCCGAACGGCGTCTACAAGGTGGAAGCCGACGGAACCGCCACCCTCGTCGCCAGCATCTCGAAATGGATGAACGAGAACCCGACCAAGGAGATTCCGGGCGACCGCGGCAAACTCGGCGAAACCTTCGCCATGCTCGCGGGCGACGGCTTCCTCTGGGTTGTCGAATCCAACTGCGGCCAGGTCCTGAAGGTCGGCCCTGACGGCTCGATCACCCGCGTGGCCGATCTCTCCGAGGGCCACCCGGTCCCCACCGGATGCGCGCTCGCCCCGAACGGCGGCATCTACGTCGGCAACCTGACCGACGCCCCCTATCCGCAGGCAAAGGCGAAGGTCGTCGAGGTCGCCGCCGATGGCTCGGTGAAGGATGTCTGGACCGGCTTGACGATGGTCGTCGCGCTTGCGGTCGTGGACGGTGTCCTCTACGCGTGCGAGATGTCCACCGAGAATACGACGCAGCGTCCCTTCGTGCGTCCCGGCATGGGCCGGATCGTCCGCCAGGACGGGCCGAGCGGTCTCGTCGAAGTGGTCTCCGGGCTCGACTTCCCGATCGGCATGACGACGGGTCCGGACGGGATGCTCTACGTCGCCTCGCCATCCCTCGGGTCCGACGGGGCCGCCGGATCGGTGCTGCGGATCGATCCGAAGTCGACCTATCTCACCCCGCCAAAGGACCTCTACGACGCCGCAACCTGCCCGGGCTTCCAGGAGGCCCGCGCCGCGCTCGCGCCTGCCTTCGCCACCATGGCCGCCGAAGCCGACAAGCCCGCCGCCACAGGCGAGGCGACCCCACCCGCGAACTCGGTGGAAATCACCATCAAGGACTTCAAGTACGCTCCGCCCTCGATCAGCATCAAGGCCGGCAAGACGGTGACCTGGACCAACCTCGACAGCGTCGCCCACACCGTGACCGCGGTGGACAAGAGCTTCGACTCCGGCAACCTCAACCAGAACCAGTCGTGGTTCTTCACCTTCGACAAGGCCGGGACCTACGACTACATCTGCAGCTACCACCCCGACATGAAGGGGACCGTGGTCGTCGAATAGCCGATTCCGGTCGCAGACGGACCCGGCCCACTCCTGCACCCGACGAGGGCGAAGGAGTGGGCCGGGTCCGTTTCCGTGCCCCTACTGCGCGGGCGCGGCCTCGCTCACCGTCGCGATGATGAACGCCGCGATCGAGTTCACCGTCGCCACCGGGTCACCCTGCGGCGCGACAGCCGTAATCGTGATCAGGTATGGGCCCGCCGCCACGAATCCCACCCGCTGCATCCCGTTGATGTCCGCGCCGGTGAATCCGATCGCCTTGTCCGCGTATGGCCCCCACGCGACCTGCAACATCCCGCCGTCCGCGATCATCCGGGTGGCCAGCGCATCCACCGCGCCAACCGCGCCGGCGCTGTCCTTGAACCGGCTGACGGTGATGTCCACATAGCCGGGAACGGTCGCCGGGGGACCGGCGAAACTGAAGATCCGCTGGTAGCCATCGATGAAGCCAAGCGTCGCAAGTTGCTCAGCGACCGTACCCGGGTCGCTGTAGCGGGAGACGAGACTGCTGCCCCGCCGCGAGAGCGCCTCGGTCACTCTTGCGTACGGAACGCCGTCGAGAAAATTCGGGTGGGCGAGAATGAAGCGCACCTCGTCCAGCGTGTACCCCGCCGCGGCCTGCACCTTCCCGTTGCCGATCAGGTCGAGATCGATCGGCGCGGCGGCGGTTACGGCATAGGGAACCGGGCCCGGCGCATTCAACCCGCCCGGAATCGCAAACTGCGGGATGACCGCCCCGCTGATGCCGCCGACCGCCGGTCCAGCCGCGGCTGGCTCCTCGACCGGGGGCTGATCCGCGGGCGCTGGCTCCACCGGGGTTTCGGTCGGGGTTTCGGCTGGAACATCGCCGCCTTTCTTCCCTTTCTTCCCGTTTCCTCCGTCGGCGGGCTGGCCGGCATCCACCGGGGGCGCGACATCCCCGCCGCTCGGTGGCGGCGCGAGCATCGCGAGCCACGCCAGGCCATTGACCGCGCCGATCACCGCGGGGCTGTCCGGCGCCGTGCTCGACGACCCGGGCGTGATCCCGCAGACGATCACGTTGCGCAACTGCCCGCATGACCCTGCCCCATTACCGGTGTCGAGGGTCCACAGGGGTATGCCGAGAATGGCGCCCGCCTGCTGCTGGCGCGTCGTCGCGGCGGGGCTGGCAGGGTCGTCATACCCGGCGATCAGCGCATCATCGACCGCAATCTCCACCGCGCCATCGGTGATCAGATTTGCCGAGGCCGTCGCCGAATCGGGATAGATCTCGTACACGACCATACCGTCGACGGTCGGCACCTCGATGACGGAAAGCTGGTTGATCGCCATATCCGGGTCCGTCGTGGTGACCGGTCCCAACCAGAAGGGATCGCCCTCCGGTATCGCGGCGGAGAGCAGCGCCGCGGCGACGGCGTCCGCGGTGTAATCCTGCTGCCGCGCGAACGACGGCATCGCAGGGATCACGGGGATCGCGGCGGCGGCAAGGGTCAGGGCGGCGATGACGGCAAGCAGTCGGCGCACGGAACGCTCCCGGTACGTGGGGTGAACGGACACCCGAAATCCTCGCAATGATACCCCCCCGGGCCAATGCGGGAGCGAACCGCGGCAATTTCCTCCCGGTGACCGTTGCCGCGGCTCGCACGTTCACGGGCATCCGCACGGCGACCCGATTCGCCACACCACGGCATTCGATCCCGACGGCGCGCACGGGACTGACCGTCAGCACATCGCCGAGCTCTCCAGGGATGACGCCCTGTTTGAACGTGGGGACCTTTGCCGCGCACGGCGCACGGGACACGTCTGCCGGATCGACCCCACATCGCCACTGGTCGGCCAGGCCCGGCCGCGCGGGACGGCAGACGGCGCTCGGGTATCATGCGATGCGTGATCGGCCAATTCACATCACACGCACTCCCGAAGGAGCCGAGCGATGCCCTGCCGCCGCACCCTGTCCTGCCTCTCGCGCCGCGCCGCGTTCGTCCTGCTGGCGGCGCTCGTCGTCGCGACAACCTCGCCCGCCACGCTGGCCAGGCAGGATGCGACGCCGGCCGCAGCCGCGCCTGTCCAGCAGCCACCCCCGAATGTCGCCGGTCTCTCGATCGTCGCCAGCAGCCTCGCCAACCCGCGCGGCATGGACTGGGACGGCTCGGGCGCGCTCTACGTCGCGCTCGCCGGCATCGGCGGCGAGACCGCGGGCGTCAACAGCGACACGGGCAATGCCACCAACAGCAACCTCGGCGGCCCCAGTGCTTCCGTCGTGAAGATCGTCGCGGGGTGCGGCGTTCCGGTCGCCGAGGGGTTGCCATCTGTCTACAACGGGCAGTCCTACAAGGGCATCGCGGACGTCGCCTTCCTCGGAGATGACCTGTACGCGCTCACGCAGGTTGGCGGCGCCGCCTCGGGCAACCCGGGCACGACGCCCGGCATCGTCCGCATCGCGCGCGACGGCGCAACGACGAAGATCTTCGACTTCCCCGCGTGGCTCGCGAAGAATCCCCCCGCGTTCAAGTCCGGTGACTTCGACCCGAACGGCGACTCGTTTGTCCTCGTTTCCGACGGCAGACAGCTCATCTACGGCGACGCCCGGACCGGGCTCATCATCGGCGTCGCTCCCGACGGAACGGCCCAGAAGATCGCCGACCTCTCGGCGGGCCACCCAGTCCCCACCGGCCTCGCCGCCGACCGGGCCGGCAACCTCTACGCCGGATACCTCACCGAAGCGCCCTATGCCCCGGGCGGTTCACGGGTCGACCGCATCGCACCCGATGGAACCGTAACCACCGTCTGGACCGGCCTGACCCAGCTTACCGGCGTCGCGGTCGGCCCGGACAATACCCTGTACGCGCTGGAAATGAGCGGGGGTGGCGGGTTCCCGAATGGCGCCGGGCGCCTCGTCCGGCAGACCGGACCCGCCAGTTCCGCCAATGTCGTGACCGGCCTCGATCTTCCGGTGGGTCTCGCGATCGGACCGGATGGCGCGTTCTACATCTCGCTCCCTGCGATCCCGGCGCAGCCAGTCGAGGGCGCCATCCTCCGGGTCGACCCCGCCGCCCCCCAGCCGATGCAGTACGCCCCCGGCGCGTTGACGGCACGCCCCTGCAGCGGCGCGGCCGCGCTCGGGGTGGATGCCATGGACCATGCAGGCGTCGAAACCGGCGAGGAGCAGGCGGAAGCGCCCGGCCCCATTTCCCGCGTCGCCTCCGACCTCGCGGACCCGCGCGGCATGGACTGGGGCGACGACGGCACGTTCTACGTCGCCCAATCCGGCACTGGCGATTCCGCAACCAGCGTCGGCTCCGCCGCAGGCATCGTGAAGATCGCCGGCGGTTGCCCGGTTCCCGTTGCCGAAAGCCTGCCCAGCAGTTTCGATCCCTACCGCGACGTCCTCGGCACCGAGGACGTGCTGGTCATGGACGGCGTGGTCTACGCGCTTGTCGCCACCACCGGCGCCCTCGACCAGATGGACCCGGCCCGGCCCAACGGCATCTACAAGGCCGAACCGGATGGCTCGGTGACCCTCGTCGCCGACCTGACCGCCTGGCTCAACGCCAACCCGGTGAAGGATCCACCCGGCGACCGCAACTCCCGCGGCGAACCGTTCAGGATCGTCGCCCACAACGACGGGTTCTGGATCGTCGACTCCAACAGCGGCGAGGTCGACCGGGTCGAACTCGATGGCTCCGTCACCCGCGTGGCGGACACCAGCGAGCAGCACCTCATCATCACCGCGATGATTCCCGCGCCGACCGGCGGCGTCTACCTTGGCACGCTCACCCCCTCGCCGCACACCGATGGGACCGCCAAGGTGCTGGTCGTCAGCGCCGACGGCGCCATTAACGATTACTGGACCGGGCTCACCACCGTCACCGGCCTGGCCGCCGCCCCGGACGGCTCGCTCTGGGCGCTGGAGATGGCCACCGGCAACGACACGCCCGAAGGCATGCGCCCGAACACCGGTCGCCTCGTCCGCCAGACCGGGCCGGACAGTCTCGAGGTGGTCGTCACCGGTCTCGACTACCCGATCGATCTCGCGGTCGGCCCTGACAGCGCGCTCTACGTCGCCGGTCCCGCCTATGGCCAGAATGAGCTCGACGGCTGGATCCTGCGCATCGACCCGGCGATCACTCCCGGCGCCGGCGCTCCCGCCGATCTCATGACCGATGGCCCCTGCGCCAGCGACCCCCAGGCTGGCGCCGACACCAGCATCGCCGCCACCCCGGCCGCAGCACCCGCCGCAACCGCGGCTCCCGCTCCCGCCGAAGCGACAGGCAACGCCACCGCGCTCGGTGGCCCCGGCCAGACCGTGGCCGCCGAAGTTCCCGCCGGTCAGGACGCCTTCTCGCCGCGGACGCTCACCGTCGTCGCCGGGACGACCGTCACCTGGACCAACTACGACGAGGACCCGCACACCGTCACCGCCGACGATGGCTCCTTCACTAGCCAATCCGTCGCCAATGGGCAGTCCTTCTCCCACACCTTCGACACCCCGGGAACCTTCGCCTACCACTGCGAGTTCCACCCGGACATGACCGGGACGGTAGTGGTGGTTCCCGCGCCTGCCGCCGCCACGACCCCACCGCCCGCCGCGACCGTTACCGCTGCCGCTGCGCCTGCCGCCGCCGCCGCGGGAGCCTCCCAACCCGCCGCGGTGTCGATGAAGAACTACGCGTTCGACCCGGTCACCCTCACCATCGCGCCGGGAACCACGGTCACCTGGACAAACGACGACACCGTGCCTCACACCGTCACCGCCGCCGACCGGAGCTTCGACAGCGGCAACATGCCGCCCGGCGCGACGTTTTCTCACACCTTCATGACCGCGGGAACCATCGACTACCTCTGCCAGTACCACGCCGGCATGAAGGCGACGATCGTCGTCAAATGATCGCATCGCGGAAACCCGGCAACGACCCGGAATCCATTGGAGGGCCTTCATGACCGACCCGGCCACACGGACCGCCGACCGCATCGACTTCCTGCTCAGTCTGCGCGCCACCCGCTCGTTTACCGGCGATCCCGTGCCGGATGCGGCCCTGCGCGACATCCTCGAGGTGGCCCGCCGCTCCGGGTCCGCGATGAACCGGCAGCCGTGGCGGCTGATCGTCATTCAGGACCGCGCCGTGCTGGACCGCCTCGCGGCAGTCAACCCCTACGCCGGCCATCTCGCGAGCGCGCCTCTCGCGATCGCGCTGGTCATGGACGGCGACATGGATACCGAGGAGACATGGGACGAAGGCCGCGTCTCCGAACGGATCATGCTCGCCGCCGCCGCGCACGGACTCGGCTCCTGCATCGGCTGGTTCGTCGAGGACGGCCACGACGACGCGGCGAAGGCCCTGCTTGGCGTCCCCGCCGAACGCACCCTGCGAACGGCGATCTCCATCGGCTACCCGGCCCCGGAGACGAAGACCGCCCGCCCGAAGCGGGGCCGCAAGTCCCTCGCCGAGATTGCGTCGCTCGGGCGCTATGACGGCCCCTCTCCGGCGTAGCCGCGGTCTCGGGAAACGGGTCCCGCTCGCGTGGTTCGTGGCGGGGTAACCGATCCGGGTTTTCCCCGCGTGGTAGGCTCAACAGGTTGACCGCAATTCCGACCCCGCTCGTTCCCGGGAGTGTGATCCATCGTGATCGATGTTTTTGGGGCTATCCTCAGTATCGTGATCATCGACCTCGTGCTGTCTGGCGACAACGCGGTCGTGATCGGGATGGCCGCGCGCAGGCTCTCGCCCGAAAACCGTCGGAAAGCCGTCGTCTTCGGCGGCGCCGGCGCGATCGGCCTCCGCATCCTCTTCACGCTCATGGCCGCGATGCTGCTGGAGATTCCCTATCTCCGGTTCATTGGCGGCATGCTGCTGATCTACATCGCCTGGAAACTCGTCCGCCCCGGCGCGCACGACGAGAACGTCAGCGAGGCCGACTCCCTCGGGCAGGCGATCCGCACCATCGTCCTCGCCGACGTGGTGATGAGCCTCGACAACATCCTCGCGGTCGGCGGCGCATCGGACGGCCACCTCGGGCTGCTGGTCTTCGGCTTGCTGCTTTCGATCCCGATCCTGCTGCTGGGCAGTGAACTGGTGGCCCGGATGCTCGGGCGGTTCCCGGCCCTGTTGTACGTCGGCGTCTTTGTCCTGCTGCATACCGCCGTCGGCATGATCACCGAGGATCCGCTCGTCCACGATCGCTTCGTCTTCCCGCCCGTCACCCCATGGATCGCCGCAGCCGCCATTACCGGTCTGCTGGCCCTGCTCGTGCTTCGAGCCCAGTCGCGCGGCGAACCCGGCCTGGAGGAACTCGCCGACGATCAGGCCGAGGGCGCGGCGGTCGCTGGCGAGTATGACCTCGACATCTTCCCCGACGATGACCACCCGAACCCCGAGGACGGGGCCGATGCGTCCCGTTCGACCGTCGCGGCCGGCGCCCGGCATGATCCCGCCGGAGGCGCCGCGACGTAGCATCCGACATCGCCGGGATTCCTCGGTTTCCCGTCAGGACAACGTGAAGCCGGCCAATTCAGGCCGGCTTCGCTCGTCGTTCATCCTCTGCCCCGGTCATCCCGCGGGTGCTGCGCTACCGGGCGTCCGCCATGATGCCGTTACCGATCAGCGGCGGCAGCGTGCTGCCGCTCGGCAGCGCAGCGTTCCCGTTCCCCGCCGCGATGTGATCGGTGACGGCAATGCCTCCCTGAATGGCAGCGCCTCCCGGCGCAGCCACAGGTGCATTTGCCGCCAGCTGAATCTGCGCCGTCAGGTCCGCCGCCGAGGGGGTGGTGATGGTCTGCGACTGGGCTGCCGCGCCGTTCGCCGCCACTCCGGCCGCAAGCAACCCTGCCACCATCGCCACCGTCGCCACCGTCGCCATCGAACGCCTGCGCCTGCTCATCATCGATCGCTCCTCGTTCCGGAACCGGCTCGGGCAGATAGTGCGCGCCGCGCCCTCCATCTCCCGCGTGTCGATTCGAGGATACCAGTTGCAGCGCTTCGGAGACGCCTGCTACCCGTCGATTCGTCCCGGGTTGGCCTTGCTCATTGGCGGGAAAAACGGAGACGGGACGCCGACTGGCGTCCCGTCCGATCGTCCAGCGGGGCTGGACGCCTCCTCGCCGGGGCGTCACCCCGAGGTCCATCGTCCCTCGGGATGACGCCCGGCCAGCAGGCAGCCGCGCTACCGGGTGCCCCCGGCCCGCTTGCGGGTGACGACGAACGCCACCCCGGCCATCGCGGCCGCCACAAGCCAGTTGACCCAACCGAGCGAAAAGCCGCCAATCGCAGATCCAGCTCCCGTGCTCGGCAGCGCGGAAATCGCCGCCGCGTCGCCCGGTCCGGCTTCGCCAGTTGCCGCTGGAGCGACATCCTGTGCGCCACCCGCCGTGCCCGCGCCAGCATGGACGGACGGAGCGGACGACCCATCGGCCGCCGCAATCTCGGCCATCCCGACCGATTCTTCTTGCCCATGCCCAACCGGAATCACCGCTGCCGCCGCCACGTCTTCATCGGCAACAGGTCCACCGACACCTCGCGGACTGCCGGCGTGGATCACGAGTGGTTCGCCCGGAGTCAGGTAGTCAGGAATGTTCCTGACACCGCTGGGCGCCGGATGGCCGGGAGCCGCCGGGACGCGTCCACCACCGTTGTGGCGATCGCCCGAACCGCGGTGATCGTTCCCGCCGCCGCCCGGAGTGTCGCCAGGAGCCGCAATCTGAGGAATCTCCTCGATCTGCGGCGCTGCAGGCGTCACGTCATCCGGCGACCCGGACTCACCATCCGGGGTGGACGGAACGCCTGGAACCTCAGGCATGTCGACGGTTTCGACATCACCTTCCGGAACCGACAGGGGTCCCGGCTCGACCGGCGGGTTCTCGTTCCCGCCGCCGCCGCCCGGCGCTTCCGGAATGTCCCGCGGCTCAGCGGGCGGGGTCTCGTCCCCACCGCCACCGCCCGGCGCTTCCGGAGTGTCCCGCGGCTCCGCAGGCGGGGTCTCGTCCCCACCGCCGCCGCCCGGCGCTTCCGGAATGTCCCGCGGCTCCGCAGGCGGGGTCTCGTCCCCACCGCCGCCGCCCGGCGCTTCCGCAATGTCCCGCGGCTCCGCAGGCGGGGTCTCGTCCCCGCCGCCACCGCCCGGCGCTTCCGGAATGTCCCGCGGCTCAGCGGGCGGGGTCTCGTCCCCACCGCCACCGCCCGGCGCTTCCGGAGTGTCCCGCGGCTCAGCGGGCAGGGTCTCGTCCCCACCGCCGCCGCCCGGCGCTTCCGGAGTGTCCCGCGGCTCCGCGGGCGGGGTCTCGTCTCCACCGGGTGCGTTCGGCACATCAGGCGCATTGGGCGTGTCCGGGCCGCCTCCCGATGGCGCCTCAGGATCTCCCGCATTCTGACGTGGCTCCTGAGGCCGGGCAGGAATCCCTTCTTCGCCCTGTTCCGGATCGCCGTAGATGCCGGGCTGGTCGCCATCGGTGCTGGTCGGGCCACCGCCATCCGGGTCCGGGCGCGTGGGATCGGTCTCCGGGTCAACGCCCGGCGCGTCCGGCGACTGTGCGCCTGGATTGTCGTCCGCAGGCGGCTGATCGCCGCCATCACCTGCAGGCGGCTGATCGCCGCCATCACCCGCAGGCGGCTGATCGCCGCCAT